>CAVEDD010000011.1:0-5906 GCA_963614515.1 Treponemataceae bacterium
TTGTTTTATATAATTGTATGACAATGAGATATAATGTTGATTACAAGGCTGCCTTGCCGGAAAATACGGTAGCCAAGGCCGAGGAGATATTGAAGCGTTTGGGCATCCTCACGGATGTAACATACTGAATCTATTAATGTGTGCGCAGTGAAATTTACTGCCAGAGGCGTTCAAGAAACATATTACAATACTTCTTCCAATTGTGCCAGGAGTGCCCGCCGCCGGAGAGGTGATATTCGTGGGGATAGCCACGGGTTTTCAAATAGAAGTCGAACTGTTGCGTGGACGCGTAGAAAATGTCCCAGAATCCGGCCATAATCCAATAGACTTCCGGCGGGTCGGCGAACTGCACCTCCTGTTTGACTTTCAGATTGTCATAGAACCACGTGCCGTCCGCGTATCTCATGACAGGCCTTATCATCGGGGAGAAAAGACCAACATAATCAAACATTTCCGGGTAATTCGCAGAGAGGAAGATTGCCTGAAGGGCGCCGACGGAAAGCCCGGCGATGGCGCGTCCATTTTTCCGGCGGACGGTGCGGTAGAGACTGTCCACCGTCCCGACAACATCCTTGACGAACAGCGACTCCACCACCCCGTCAATCTCGAAGAACGACTCTCCGAGCGGTTTCTTGCGCGATTTCCGGTAGTCCCGGTCGTCGTGGTACTGGTTGGTGTTCGGCATCACCACAATCATAGGCTTCACTTTCCCTTCCGCTGTGAGACTGTCTATGCTGCGGAGCAGGTCACCCCGTTCAACCCAGGCCGTTTCGGATCCCCTCGCACCGTGAAGCAGGTACAGTACCGGATATGATTCATCGGAACGGTTGTAATTCTCTGGAAGATAGACCAGCATCCTCCTTTCGCTCAGCTCGGGCTGAGAACTTTTGCAGATGACGGTTTCCAATGTCCCTTTGCAGACATATTCCGTCTTCACGGGGGCGTATTCCGCCTGTGCGCGCCGCATCGCGGCACACGACGAAAAAAGTGCCGCCGTCAGGGCAATGCACAGTATGTCAAGCAGTTTACTCCCCATTCAGATAAGACATCACGGCATCGCACCGTGATTCGGGCTGCAAATATCGTCTTTTTATTTGAAAATTGTGCGCTAAAAGTCTAAAAATACGCCTTGCGGACGGTCGAATCCTGCGACCGCGGAGGGCGCGGCACCGATGACAGGTCAGATACGCTCGGTGAAGAGCAGCAGGTTTCTGTCGGGGCGGTCGGCGTGGAGGGCGAAGATGTGGTGGCGGTCGGAGGGTCTGCAGCCGAGGCGCTTGCGGAGTTCTTCGCTGCTCATCCTGACATTGCGGGCGGTCACTTCGGCTTCAGGATGCCTCCTCGCGAAGTCTCTGACGCCCTTGCCGGAGAGTTCCTTGACATCGAGGATGCGGAACAGTTTGCCGGAGTCTTTCAGACTGCGGCGTCCGCCGAAATGTTCTCCGTATGCCGCCGGGGATGTTTCCGTCGCGGCAGACGGCCCCTGTGTCGTGTATGTTCCCGTCGCGGTGTCTGTTGTGTTATCCCTCAATATATAATAATGCGTGTCTCGCCCGAGTGCGACCGCGCCGAGCCATCTGCCGATAAGGTTGAAGCAGCCGGCTTTCATAAGAGCCTTCCCCGGTTCAAACAGCAGAGCGCCTGGGAAAATCTCCTCTGATTCAGCGAAGACCGGCCGCCCGGAGAGCCGCCAGCCGTCCCCATTCCTCTCCGCCGTCCGTTCCTCACTGCGGCGAAACTCGAAAACGGGGGAGTCATCCCCGATGCCGTCATCCCCGATGCCGTCATCCTCCCTGTCAAGGTTATAAACCTTTATCAGGCAGTCATCCGCTTTGCCGCCGCGCCGCATAAGAACCAGCAGTTCCTTGCATTCCCCGCCGGATTCGATGACATGCAGTTCACTGCACTCTCCGCCGAGCCTTTCGAGCACCATCGAAATGTCCGCCATAGGGGAGAGCTTAAGCATCAGCACCGGAGCGATGTCGAGAAGCATATCCTTGATTTTCAGGATGTCCGGCGAACAGTCCTCAAGCAGGAAGACCTTCTTTCCGCAGCCGTCGCGCCGTGCCGGATCGAGAAAGACAATGTCCGGCCGGAACTCTTCGAGACGGAGGCGCAGGTTGTCCTGGGGTTCTTCATACGAGCCATTATCCAGTGAGCCATTATCCAGTGAGCCATTATCCAGTGAGCCATTATCCAGTGAGCTATTATCCAGTGAGCTATTATCCAGTGCCCCATTATCCAGTGCCCCATTATCCAGGCGGATGTCAGCAGCGTCATTTTCCTGCCGGACATCGCGTCCGGACAGCATCATCCCGGAATTTCCCCCGCTGAGCGTCTCCGGGCCGGCCTCGAAGCAGCAGACCTCGATGTTTCCTGCTCCCAGAACCCGGAAATTATGCTCCGCCGCAGCCGCGAGTCCGGGCAGCATCTCGTTGTAGAGCACCGCCTCCGCAACTCTGGAAAACTCAAGGCAGTCCACGCCGAGTCCGCCGGTCAAATCCGCAAGCCTCGGGCGCGTTATTCCACTTTCCGCCTCTGTCTGCCGACTTGTCGGCGCATTCCCCGGTCTTGCTCCGGAACATCCGTCAGAACATTCCGGGGGATATTGCTCAGTCATAATCCGCACCGCAACGGCCGCCTTGTGCCGCGCCGCCGCCTCCCCGCTGCACTGTTCAGCCGACAGCGTCCTCGGCAGCACCAGCCCCTCCGCAGCAGCCCACAGAGGCGCTTTCCCCGCAAGTTTCCGTCTGCTCACAAGCGTGCTCACAGCCGCCGCGACATCAATCTCCGGCCACTTCCCCTTCTGCAGCGCCAGCCTGTCCGGGTCGTCCCCGCTGTGCTCCGTGATGAACGCCGCAAGCGAAACCATATTCCCGGAAACTGTTTTGAAATCTTTATTTTCAGATGGTATGATGTCAGTGGGCATGATAATATCAGGGATTTTCCGATTATCCGGCAAAATTACGGCAAATTTCCCTTTTGTCAGAGAGATATTTGTTGTATTTTTGCGCGTTGTACACCGGGAGGAGAAGCCATGCGGCGGAGATGCCGACGGAGATTTTGAAAACTGTTTGAAAACTGTTTGAAAACTGTTTGAAAACTGACAGGCTGACTGTCGGTGGCGGAAAATTTAAAATTGTTTTGATATGGACTACATGGAAAATGCGAAATCCTGGATTCTCGGGGATTATGACGATGAAACGAAAGCTGCTGTGCATCAGCTGATTGATTCCGGAGACAAGGCGGCTCTCGAAGACGCGTTCTACCGCAGGCTGGAGTTCGGAACCGGCGGACTCCGCGGAAAGATGGGCGTGGGGACCAACAGGATGAACAAATATACGGTGGGGATGGCCACCCAGGGGCTTGCCAACTACATTCTGAAGAATGTGCCGGGCGCGGAGCATTCCGTCTGCATCTCCTTCGACAGCAGGAACAACAGCACCGAGTTCGCGAAAATCACCGCCCACGTGCTCGCGAACAACGGAATCGCAGTCTGGCTCTATGACCGTCTGCGTCCTATTCCCCTGCTTAGCTTCGCAGTGAGGGAGAAAAAGGCCACCGCCGGCGTGATGATCACGGCTTCCCACAATCCTAAGGAATATAACGGATACAAAGTCTTCTGGAGTGACGGGGCGCAGATAATATCCCCTGTGGACAAGGACATCGTCGCAGAGGTGAACAGGATTACCGACCCTTCGATGGTGAAATTCGAACCTGGCGATGAGTGCGCTGAAATAACTCTGATGGGAGATGAGATGGACAAGGCCTATATGGACGCCGTGACCTCCCTCATGCTCTCGCCGGAGTCCGTGGCGCGGCACAGGGATATGAAAATCGTCTATACTCCGCTTCACGGTTCGGGCGTGCGCATCGTTCCGGCGCTTCTGGACAGGGTGGGCTTCAAGAATGTCTTCCACGTGCCGGAGCAGGACATAAGCGACGGAAACTTCCCGACGGTACAGTCTCCGAACCCGGAGAACGGCGAGGCTCTCACGATGGCGATTGCAGTGGCCGACCGGGAGAATGCCGACCTTGTGCTCGCCACCGACCCGGACGCGGACCGCGTGGGAATAGCCGTGCGTGACGACAAGGGCAAAATGGTGCTGCTCAACGGCAACCAGACCGGTTCCATACTCACCTACTACATCCTGCGCCGCCGCTCCGAACTCGGGACGCTCAGCGAAAGGAATTACTGCGTGAAGACCATTGTCACGACTGAACTCATACGCGCCATCTGCGACAAGTTCGGCGTGAAGATTTACAATGTTCTCACCGGATTCAAATACATCGCCGACATCGTGCGCCGCAACGAAGGCAAGGCGGAGTTCGTCTGCGGGGGCGAGGAGAGCTACGGCTTCAACGTGGGAGAGTTCGTCCGCGACAAGGACGCTCCCATCTCCTGCGCGATGGTCGCCGAGTGCGCCGCCTGGGCTGCTGATCAGGGAAAGACGCTCTACGGGCTGCTTCAGGACCTCTACGGCGAGTTCGGCTACTACCGCGAGGCTCTCGTTTCGCTTGTCCGCGAGGGCAAGGCGGGAGCCGAGGAAATCGCCGGAATAATGGCGGAGATGCGCAACAATCCTCCGAAGACGCTTGCAGGCTCGCCTGTGGTGAAGGTCATAGACTATCTCAAGACCGACGAGACGGGACTTCCGTCGGCCAATGTGCTCCAGTTCTATTCCGAGGAGGGCGACGTCGTTTCCGTGCGTCCGTCCGGCACCGAGCCGAAAATCAAGTTCTACTTCGGCGCGCACGGCTCTGATGCGGACGCGAAGATTGCAGGGCTGAAAGAGCAGTTCGGCTTGTAACTCCCTGAGCCTGATGCATGCTTGCAACTCTTTGAGCATGATGTGCGCTTATAACTCCCTGAGCATGATGCGTGCCTGCAACTCTTTGAGCCTGATGCGTACTTGCAGCTTCTTGTACATTACGTGGTTAAGAGCCTCCCGCATATGACGCGTCTTACGCTTCCGGACAGCGGCACTGACCGCCGGCTCGTGTTCTATCTCGCGATGGAGGAATATGCGGCGCAGCATCTTGACGAGCTGCTTGGCTGTTGTGAGTCTGTCGGGCGCTCCTGCGGATATAGTCTTGACCGGACTGATTTAAAATGGTGCAGTGCAAGGCTTGCGACGAAGATGAAACCGCAGCAACCTTATGGTTGTGAGGATTTCATCAAGGAGCATAACGAAGCAATGCACCGTTTTAAATCTGTCCGAGGGGCGTTCTTCATCTGGCAGGTCAGTCCCACGGTCATCTTCGGGCGCAATCAGGACATGAACGTCGAGGTCGATGTCCCGTATTGCAGGGAACACGGAATCGCGATGTACCGCCGCAAGAGCGGGGGCGGCTGCGTCTTTGCCGACAAGGGGAACATAATGATTTCATATATAAGGCGTTGCACCGATGTGTCTGAGCTTTTCTCCGAATATCTCGAAAAACTTGCCGGATTTCTGCGCAGTCTCGGACTGGATGCGGAAGTCTCCGGACGCAACGATGTGCTCGTGGACGGGCGGAAAGTCTCGGGCAACGCATTCTCCCTCAAGCCGGACGGCGTGGGGATTGTCCACGGGACGCTGCTGTACAATCTGGATTTCCGGACCATGGCCTCCGTTCTCACTCCGTCCAGAGCCAAACTTGAAAGCAAGGGTGTCCGTTCCGTGGAGCAGAGGGTCATGAATCTGAAATCCGCGCTGGACGAAAAAAATATGGACCTCGCGGCATTGAAATCGGCAATTATTTCATACTTTTGTGCGGATGAGCTGGAACTGACGGCGGCTCAGGCGGGGGAGATTTCGGAAATCGAGAGGGGATACCTCGAACCTTCGTTCATAAACGGGCACATCGGCGCTTCGGACGACCGGCTTTAGGGTCGTCAGCGTGTCACCGGAGGTCAGGAGGTA
>CAVEDD010000011.1:5973-23470 GCA_963614515.1 Treponemataceae bacterium
ACCGGAGGTCTGGAAAAAAAATATTATGATGGAAAGTACAGCAGAGGAAAAGAAAACCTGTCTATATGACAGCCACATCGCGCTCGGCGCGCAGATGAGCCCCTTCGGCGGATTCATTATGCCGATTCAGTACACAAACATCACTGATGAGCACAATGCGGTGCGCGCTTGTGTCGGGATGTTCGATGTCTCCCATATGGGCGAAGTCTTCGTGAAGGGCGCAGATGCGGAGAAGTTTGTGAACCATATATTCACGAACGACATCACAGGAATGCCGGAGGGGAAGATTCTCTACGGGATGATGCTCCGCGGGGACGGAGGGACGGTAGATGACCTTCTGGTGTACAAATCTTTTGAAAAGGACGGATATCTTCTGGTCGTGAACGCCTCCAACATCGCCAAGGATGTGCTGTGGATTGAGGAGCAGGCTGAAGGTTTCGACGTGCGTATTGCCGACGAATCGGACAGCTGGGGCGAGATTGCCGTCCAGGGTCCGGATGCTGAAAGAAAACTCATCGGGGTTCTCGGACTCGAGGGCGTGGCGGAACTTGAATTCTACACCTTCCGCGAGTTTGAATGGAAGGGCAAGCGTCTGATAATCAGCCGTACAGGTTATACGGGAGAGGACGGTTTCGAGATCTATGCCGCCAATGACGCGATTGTAGGAATCTGGAATCTGCTGCTTGAGGCGGGAGTCAAACCCTGCGGACTCGGATGCCGGGACACCCTGCGTTTCGAGGCGGGTCTTCCGCTCTACGGTCACGAACTGAATGACACGACAAGCCCGATTGAGGCTTCTCTCGGAATGTTCGTCAAGACCGACAAGGCGGAGTTCATAGGCAGGGAAGCGATTGTCCGTCAGAAGACTGAAGGGGTGGCGAAGAAACTTGTCGGCATAGAAATCTTCGACAAGGCAATTCCTCGGGCAGGCTACCCTGTGCTCGATGAAACCGGAGAGCAGATTGGCGAGGTCACGACCGGCTACCATTCTATTTCCCTCGACCGCAGCATCTGTATGGCCTTCGTGGACAAGGCTCACTCCGCTCTCGACACTCCGGTTCAGATTCAGATCCGGAAGAAGACTTTCCCCGGCAAGGTCGTGAAACGGAGGTTCTACACGCCCAATTACAAAAAATGATGCCTTGCGGACGAAGATTTCTTCTGCTCCGCAGATGTCGGCAGTCAAAGTAATATATTGATAATCATAAAATCATATAAATATGTCAAAAGTAATCGAAGGACTCAGATATGCCGAGTCACACGAATGGGTGAGAGTTGAAGGCGATGTCGCGGTAATCGGAATTTCCGACTATGCACAGCATTCGATGGGGGATTTGTCCTATGTCGATATGCCGTCGGTTGATGATGAGGTGACGGCCGGCGAGGAGTTCGGGGCCGTAGAGAGCGTGAAGGCCGCGAGCGACCTCATATCTCCGGTGACTGGGAAGGTGATAGAGGTCAACGGGGCTCTGGAGGACGAACCGGAACTGCTCAATGCGGATCCTTACGCAAACTGGATCATCAAGGTGCAGATGAGCGACCCGTCCGAGGTCTCAAAGCTGCTGGATGCAGCCGAGTATCAGAAAATCTGCAAATAGCGGCTTCAGGTTATGATAAATCTGGATGGTTTTGCGTATTTTCCTCATACGGAGGATGATATTATCAGAATGTATAAGAAAATCGGGGGCTGGGGAGCTGAAGCTCTGTACCCCGATGTTCCGAATGAATTTTTCTACGACAAGGAGTACGACCTGCCGCGTGCGATGTCTGAGATTGAAGTGCGGCGTTACTTCGAAGACATTGCCGCACAGAATGTTCCGCTGAAAGTCTTCGCCGGATGCGGGGCTTACGACCATTACGCCCCGGCCGTCATTCCGTACATCCTTTCGCGCTCGGAATTCCTCACCGCCTACACTCCGTATCAGGCGGAGGTTTCGCAGGGGACTCTGCGCTACATCTTCGAGTGGCAGACAATCATATGCCGGCTGACCGGGATGGATGTCGCGAACGCTTCAATGTATGACGGTGCGACTTCCGCGGCCGAGGCGATGTTCATGGCGCTTGCCTGCACGAAGAAAAAGACGCGTTTTCTGGTTTCGGACACCCTGCTCCCGAATGTGAGGGAGGTCGTCGCGACCTATGCAAAGTTCCACGGTGTTCAGATTCAGCGCGTTCCGGTTGCCGACGGAGTCACCGACTTCGGAACGGTACGGGAGGAACTTGCAAAGGGTGATGTCGCGGGGCTTCTCGTTCCGGGCATCAACCGTTTCGGAGTCATAGAGGATCTGTACGGATATGCCGACGCCCTGCACGCTGCGGGGGCGCTGCTTGTGGAATACTGCGATCCTTCCGCGATGTGCGTGATCAGAAGTGCCGGGGACAATGATGCCGACATAGCCTGCGGGGACGCGCAGTCTCTCGGACTCCCGCTATCTTTCGGCGGGCCTTATGTCGGCTTCCTCGCCTGCCGTCAGGAATTCATGCGCAAGCTGCCGGGGAGGCTCGTGGGGGAAACCGTCGATGTGGACGGGAAGCGTGCCTTCGTGCTCACGCTTCAGGCCCGCGAACAGCATATCCGCCGCGAAAAGGCCACATCGAACATCTGCTCGAACCAGTCGCTGATGGTGCTCTATGTCACCGTCTATGTGTCTCTTCTCGGATATGCCGGTCTCAGGGAGGTGAATGAAATAAGCTGCTGCGGGGCGCACTATCTCAGGAACAAGCTGCTGGACACTGATCTTTTCGATTATCCTTTCGAGAATAGACGCCCGTTCCTCAAGGAGTTCGTGCTCAAGCCGCTGGTCAGCATCGAGGCGCTTCAGAAGGCGCTGTATGACGCCGGCTTTTTCGGGGCGGTGGCGACGGAAGAGGGACTTGTCTCGTTCTGCGTCACCGAAAAGCGGACGAAAGAAGAATGCGACGCGCTCGTCGAAGCCGTGAAAACGGTGGGCAAGGCGTGTTGAAAAGCGGGTCACGAAATACAACGGTAATATGAAATACTACGACAAACTGATATTTGAACTTTCCTCTCCGCGAAGGAAGGGATATACGCTTCCGAGAAATCCATATTTGGAAGGAATAGTCTGCTGTATGGGGATTCTTGAGTCCGTCCCGGCCAGAGTGCTGAGGCCTTCGATTCCCGATCTTCCGCAGGTCAGCGAACCGGATGTCGTCCGGCACTACACCAACCTTTCGCAGATGAATTTCGGCGTTGACAGCGGTTTCTATCCGCTGGGCAGCTGCACGATGAAATATAACCCCAAAATCAACGAAGAGATTGCCTCAATGCCGGCCTTTGCCGGGGTTCATCCGCTCCAGCCCTCTTCCAGCGTGAAGGGCTGCCTGAAAGTATATGAAGAACTGTCGAAGTCGCTTTCTGCGATTACGGGAATGGCGGCATTCACTTTCAGCCCATTCGCTGGCGCGCACGGTGAACTCACCGGGCTTATGGTGATGAGGCAGTATCACATCTCACGCGGAGACCTCGGCCGCCGCAAGGTGATAGTCCCGGATTCCGCTCACGGAACAAATCCGGCTTCGGCTGCGGTCTGCGGCCTGGAGGTGGTGACGGTGAAGTCAAAGGAAAACGGACTCATCGATGTGGAGGACCTTAAGCCGCTGCTTGACGGGAGCATCGCCGGAATAATGATGACCAACCCGAACACGCTCGGTCTTTTTGAGACGGAAATCAAGGAAATCGCCTCTCTCGTGCACGGCTGCGGCGGTCTGCTCTACTACGACGGGGCGAATATGAATCCGCTCATCGGTGTGGTCCGTCCGGGGGATATGGGCTTCGACATAATGCACCTGAACCTGCACAAGTCTTTTTCGACCCCTCACGGCGGCGGCGGTCCGGGCGCGGGTCCTGTGGGTGTCACCGCCGCTCTGGCGAAGCACCTTCCGAAGCCGGATTCCTGCGGAGAAGATTCAATCGGCAGGGTCAGCGGATTTCAGGGCAATTTCACAGTTCTGCTCAAGGCCCTGTGCTACATCAGGATGCTCGGGTACGAGAATGTGAAGTCTGTCGGGCCTCTCGCCGTCCTGAACGCCAATTATATAAAGGAGTCGCTCAAGGACAGTTTCGAACTTCCGATCCAGTCGGTCTGCAAGCACGAGTTCGTGTTCGACGGTCTGAAGGACAAATCGACGGGGGTCACCACGCTCGATGTGGCCAAACGGCTGCTCGACTATGGTTTCCACGCTCCGACAATCTATTTCCCGCTGCTCTTCCACGAGGCGATGATGATTGAACCGACGGAGACCGAGTCCAAGGAGACTCTTGATTCGTTCATCGATGTGATGCACAGGATTGCTGCCGAGGCGGTCTCCGACCCGGAGATTCTCAAGACCGCGCCGCACACCACGCCTGTACGCCGTCTCGACGAGACTTCCGCCGCCCGCAATCCGCGTCTGAAGTTTGAGGAATAAACACTATTACATCCGGAATGAAAATCATTATAATAGGGGCGGGCCCCGGAGGCTATGAAACAGCAGTCGAAGCCCGCAAGAGGGGTCTTGACGTGACTCTCATAACCGCAGGCCCGCTCGGGGGGACCTGCCTGAACGAAGGATGCATCCCGACCAAGTGCTTCTGCCACGATGCGCAGCGCATAGCGGCGGACATCCCCGCCGATGCCCTGCGCAGGATGGTTGAGCGCAAGGACAGAGTCGTGGAGCAGTTGCGTTCCGGGGTGGAGAAACTGCTGAAAGATGTGGAGATTGTCTGGGGAATCGCCCGCGTGGCGGATGCGAAGACTGTCCGGGTGTGGCCGACCGAAGCGGAAAGCGCCGCGGCGGAGCATCTCGACCCGGAATTTTCTGAATACAGGGAGTTCACCGCCGACCGCATAATCATAGCGACAGGCTCGCATCCAGCGTGGCTCGATGTCCCGGGCGCAGTCGAAACTCCGGGAGTGCTGTCGTCTTCGGATATGCTCCGTCTCACTGAAATCCCGGAGCGTCTGACCGTCATCGGCGGGGGAGTGATAGGTCTGGAGTTCGCCTCCGTATTCTCATCTCTCGGCTCGAAAGTCACGGTCATAGAATATTGCAAGGGGCTGCTTCCGCATTTCGACAGCGACCTTGCCAAACGGCTCAGACAGTCGCTCGTGAAATCCGGCATCACAATCCTCACGGGAACACAGGTGACGGGCATCGCCGCCGCTGAGGAGACCTCTTCCGATGCAGTCGTGAACGGGGTGCAACCGGTCGCCGGGCAGGATTGCGGAGCGACGGGGCTTCAAAAGTTTGATGCTGCCGCGAAGCCGGTTCAGTGCGAAAAGGAATATGCCGCCGCAAAGCCGGTTCAGATTGTGTTTTACAGGGCTGCGGGAGAATCCGGCGAGAAGTCTGCCGGAGAAACTGCGGAAAAAATCGGCTCGGTCGTGTCCGACAAGGTCCTGATGGCGGTCGGGCGTGTCCCTGACCTCAGGGTCATAACGGGCTGCAGGGGAATCGAGAGCGGCCGGAAAGGGATAAAGGTTGACGGGAATATGCAGACGACGCTCCCGGGAGTCTATGCCATAGGCGACGCCAACGGGCGGATGATGCTCGCCCACGCGGCCGTAGCTCAAGGCAAAGTGGCTCTGAATCACATTCTCTGTACGGCTGACTGCCGGCACGGAGAGGAAATCCATCTTGAAAATGAATGTCAGCACGGGGAGGAAATCCGGATTGAGAATGACTGTAAACGCACGGCGGGCATCCGTCTCGACATAATGCCGGCGGCAGTCTTCACGACCCCCGAGGTCGCCACGGTCGGACTCACGGAAGAAGACTGCAAGGCGCGAGGCATAGCCTGCAAGGCTCTCAAGTCCTTCTACCGGGCCAACGGAAAGGCTCTCGCCTCGGAAACTCCCGAAGGCTACTGCAAGATACTCGTCGCCGAACCGCAGCCGGACCGCCGGGCCGTCAATTCCGGACAGCAGAGTCCGGCTGAAAACGGGCGGGTCACTCCGCTGAACCCCGGGCAGATTCTCGGCTGCCACATCCTCGGTGAGGACGCGTCGAACCTCATCTCCGAAATCACGGCGCTGATGAACTTCAACGCCACCGTCCGAGACCTCGGCAACATAATCCATCCGCACCCCACTCTCTCCGAGATAATACATTCCTGTGCGGAAACAATATAGAGAAAGAAGGGACCGGTGTCAAAAGGAATAATATGAAATTAATAATAAGACAGGACAAACTCCCGGCGGTGTGGGTTTCGCTGATACCTTTCGCCTTCCTCGCCGCGACACTTGCGGTGGTAATCAGAATCTTCGGCGGCAGCGCCCTCGACGGAGCCAGTCAGGTTTCGCTCCTGCTCGCCTCCGCTGTGGTCGTCGCCATCTCGATGGCATTCTACAAAAAGAAATGGGAAGACTTCGAGAACGGAATAATGGACAACATCCGCTCCGTAAGCTCGGCCATACTCATACTCTTTCTCATCGGGGCTGTCGCCGGGACGTGGATGGTCAGCGGAGTCGTGCCTATGATGATATATTACGGAATGAAAATCATCACCCCGAAAATCTTCCTCTTCGCAACCTGCGCAATCTGCGCCCTAATCTCGGTGATGACCGGAAGTTCCTGGACCACAATCGCCACTGTCGGAGTGGCACTCATCGGCATAGGCACGGCGCAGGGCTACTCCGCTGGCTGGACAGCCGGCGCAATCATCTCCGGGGCATATTTCGGAGACAAAATCTCCCCGCTTTCCGACACCACGACCCTCGCTTCATCCTCGGCCGGGACACCGCTCTTCACGCATATCCGCTATATGCTCCTGACCACCATTCCATCCTTCGCGATAACTCTCGTCATTTTTCTCATAGCAAGCCTGACCCACAGCGCGACATCACAGGCGACAATCTCCGAATTCGCCGCAGACCTCGCCTCCGGCTTCAACATAAACCTGTGGCTGCTACTCGTGCCCATAATCACCGGAGTGCTGATAGCCAGAAAGATGCCTGCCCTGCTCACGCTCTTTGTCGCGGTACTTCTGGCGGTCGCCGCCGCCCTCGTCTTCCAGCCGCACATTGTCTGGCATGTCGCTTCCGGAGAACCTCTGAGCGCCTTCTCCGGTCTGAACTTCTGGGACGGATTCAAGGGCACGATGCTCTCTGCATACGGCTCGACCCATATTTCCGTGGGCAACCCCGAACTTGACCGCCTCCTTTCAACCGGCGGCATCACCGGTATGCTCCCGACCGTCTTCCTCGTCATATCGGCGGCAGCCTTCGGAGGGGTGCTGGTCGGCAGCGGAATGCTCCAGAGCCTCACAAGGGCGCTTCAGAAAGGTCTCAAGCGCACATTCAGCATAGTCACATCCACAGTCGGGACCGGAATTTTCGCAAATATGATAACCGGCGACCAGTATCTCTCAATCATCCTCACCGGCAGCCTCTACAAAGACCTCTACCGGGAACAGGGACTCGAACCCCGGCTGCTCAGCCGTTCCGTGGAGGACTCCGCGACCGTATGCTCCGTGCTCATCCCGTGGAACTCCTGCGGAATGACCCAGGCCACGGTGCTGAAAGTCGCCACCCTCGAATACCTCCCGTACTGCTTCTTCAACCTCCTTTCCCCGCTGATGTCAATGTTCGTGGCCGCCGTCGGCTACAGGGTTTACAGGAGAGCCGCAGCAGGAGACTGGAAGAAATGACGAAACCGGGGCGTTTCAGAGGAGCGTTTCCCGTTCTTGTTTTGGTTTTAATGAAATTAGTCGCTAACTTTGTTGGTTGCATGCCGCATCCGCAGGGCTTCACCTGCACGGCATATGACCTTTAAGGCTTTACTTATTATACTTGAAATGAATTCAAAACTCTGGCATCCGTGCCCGGCGGCGCTTCTGCTGATTGCGGGATTTGCTTTCATCGCAGCTTCCTGCGGTTCCTACAAGAACATCCCGTACTTTCAGGACAAAATCATAAACAGCCCAGAGGCCATCGACAGGCACGCCGGAATCGTCATCCAGCCCAAGGATATGCTCTCGATCGTCGTAAGTTCCCGGACTCCGGAACTCACCCCGATGTTCAACCTGCCGATAGTCTCCTACACCGCCGGCTCGGAAATGGTCTCCTCTTCGGGCACGCAGAGAATCATGTGCTACTCCGTGGACAACGACGGGTTCATAGACTTCCCCGTGCTCGGAAAAATCAATGTCGCGGGAAAGACGCGCTGGGAGTGTGCGGAGACCATAAAGAAAGAACTTCTTGACAGAAAATATCTTGACGATGCCGTCGTGACGGTCGAGTTCACCAATTTCAAGGTCTCCGTGCTCGGCGAGGTGACATCTCCGGGGACATATACCATAGAGGGAGACAAGGTCACGATTCTTCAGGCGATAAGCCTCGCCCGGGATCTCACGATTTTCGGAAAGCGCGAGAATGTATCCGTCATACGCGAGCAGAACGGCAAGAGGGTGATATATGAGGTGGACCTCACGAGCACCGACCTGTTCAACAGTCCGGCATATTACCTTCAGCAGAACGACATCGTATATGTAGAACCGTCGAAAATCAAGCAGCGTCAATCGACGATGGACGACAAAGGACTGAGAATCACAAGCATAGCCATATCTTCAGGTTCTCTTCTCGTCTCACTGGCGACACTCGTGACGACGCTCGTCTTAAGAAACGGAAGCCATGAATGATAAATCCGAATGACACCGACGCCTCAAGTTTACTAATGATGGAAGAACTCAACAATCAGTCCCGGCAGAACGGTTTTGACGGGAATCAGAACCAGTTGTCCCTGTTTGACATCTGGAATCTCGTCTGGTCACACAAATGGTGGTATGTCGCCGGGGTGGTCCTCTGCCTCTTCTGTGCCGCGTTTTATCTCTACCGGACTCCCCCGACATACAGCAGGAGCGCGAAACTCATTGTCGATGAAAGTGCTCAGGATGCCGCAGTCCGCAATCTGTCTTCCTTCACCGGAGGCGGAATGAGACTCCGCAACACCGTCGCGGTCGAGAACGAAATGGAGGCGTTCACTTCTCCGGATCTCATGCTTATGGTCGTGGAGAGGAACAATCTCCAGACAACCTATGTCGAAAAGCAGATTCTCAGAGACGTCGAACTGTACAGGAACACGCCTCTGGAACTGACCATCGGCGGGGACAACCCTACGACGGCATTCTCCTTCACCGTGAAGAGAAAGGCGGACAGCAGCTTCGTACTCTCAAAATTCCGCATAGGAAAGGAAGAACTGACGGAAAGTGTCGAAGGCAGGGTCGGGGAGACCGTCATCACTCCGGCGGGTGCGCTGACGCTGCATCCTTCCACGCATTTCGATGATTGGAAAAACGACATCCGCATCTCGTGGGCGAATCCGATGGCAAGGGCGAAAGCGTATTGCCGGAATCTGTCGGCGAACATCTCCAGCAAGGAATCCACCGTCCTGGTGCTCAACTACAAGGACAGGTTCCCCTCACGTGCCGAGAACATACTCAACAGTCTGATAGATGTCTATAACGAGGTCTGGCTTTACGACAAGAACCGCGCGGCAAGGAACACGAGTTCCTTCATCACCGAAAGGCTCGGGATAATCGAACAGGAGCTCGGCGGCATCGAGGGCGACCTCAAGTCCTATAAGGCCGACAATAAACTCACTGATGTCAAGGCAGTCGCGCAGCAGTACCTCGAGGAATCATCCACCTACTCGGAAAAACTTTTCGAGGTAAACAACCAGCTCTCCATCGCGAACTACATAAAGGCCTATCTCAACGATCCGGCCCACGCGATGAGTCTCATCCCGTCCAATTCCGGAATCGCAAGCGGCAACATCGAGTCACAGATAGGCGAGTACAACAAGCTCATCCTCCAGCGCGACCGCTACAAGTCCGCCGGAAGCGAGAACCCGATGGTGGCCGACCTCAATGCCTCGATTGCCTCGATGCGCAGCGCGATACTCCGTTCCATCGACAATCTCGTCGCCACGCTCAGCCTTCAGGTCGACAGACTCAAACAGCAGGAGAACCGGATTCTCAAACGCATCTCGTCAAGTTCGGGCCAGGAATACGAACTCCTTTCAATGCAACGCCAGCAGAAAGTGAAGGAATCTCTCTACATTTTCCTCCTCCAGAAAAGGGAGGAAAACGAAATCGCCGCGCTGGTCAATGTCGGCAATACCCGGATTATAATGCGTCCCAACGGTTCTTCCAGCCCCGTGGCTCCGAGAACCGTGATGATCGCCCTCCTCGCGATTCTTATCGGATGCGCCGTCCCTTTCGCGTGGTTCTTCCTCCGCATGACCCTTGACACCACGGTCACATCCCGTGCTGACCTCGAATCGCTGAAAGTTCCGTTCATCGCGGAGATTCCGCTCTCCGTGTCGGGAAGAAGACGGTTTCCGTTCGGATTCAGGAAGAAAGGATATGACGACGGGAACAGCGGCATAATCGTGAAGCCGGGGAAACGGGATATGATGAACGAGGCTTACAGGGTTATGAGAACCAATCTTGACCTTATGCTCGGGAAACAGGGGTCTCACGTCATAATGCTCACTTCATTCGACCCTAATGCCGGAAAGACATTCAACGCCATCAACATAGCAGCGGCGATGGCGATTAAGCCGTCCCGCGTCATCATCGTCGATCTTGACCTGCGCAAATCCTCGTTGAGCAAGTCTCTCGGCGTGACCGCATCTCTCGGAATATCGTCCTATCTCAACGGCGACATCGATGAACTTGATTCCGTAATCGTCAATGTGTCAAAGAGTCTCGACTGCATTCCGGTGGGCGTGCTTCCTCCGAACCCGACCGAACTGCTCCTGTCCGACAGATTCGTCACGATGATTGGCGAACTCAGGAAAAGATATGACTATGTGTTCCTCGACTGTCCGCCTGTCGACATCGTCGCGGACGCGTCGATTGTGACTCAGCACGTTGATGCGACCCTCTTCGTCGCCCGCTCCGGAATTTTCGACAAGAGGCTTCTTCCGAAAGTCAACGAATTCTATGAAGGCAACCGCTATACACATATGTGTCTGGTTCTCAACGGAGTGCCGATGAAATACAAGCCTTATGCGAAATCCGGCTACGGCTATGGATATGGCTACGGCTACGGCTATGGAAATACCGGTGATGACAGTCACAGAAGTTAGATGATGGATTCAGACAGCTTCCAAGGCAATGTTCGATTTTCTGAAAAAACACTATTCATTGGCGGAGTCCGGAGTCCTTTCGGGTTCTGCCGATGCCCATTCGCACATATTGCCGGGGGTTGATGACGGCGTGGCTCAGATTGGGACTTCGCTGAAGATTCTCGAATTCGAGGAATCTCTCGGAGTGCGGGAGGTCTGGTGCACCCCCCACGTGATGGAGGACATCCCCAACACGACCGAGGGGCTGAAAGCCAGTTTCGCCCGGCTTCAGGAAGCCTATGCCGGACCGATAAGGCTCTGTCTCGCGGCGGAGTATATGATGGACAATCTCTTCCTTGAGAGGCTGCGCACCAAAGATTTCCTCTTCCACGGAGACGG
The DNA here is from genome assembly GCA_963614515.1 of Treponemataceae bacterium. Lineage (GTDB taxonomy): Bacteria > Bacteroidota > Bacteroidia > Bacteroidales > UBA932 > Cryptobacteroides. The sequence goes on from CAVEDD010000011.1 coordinate 17,443, forward strand.
GACGGTTCTTGTCGAGATGTCCGTCCGCAACCCGCCCTACGGGATGGATTCAATGTTCTCGTCACTGCTGATGGCAGGTTACACCCCGATGCTGGCTCATCCGGAACGTTACCGGTATTTCGGAAAGGAGGACTACCGGGGGCTTGTCTCACGCGGCGTGAAACTTCAGATGAACCTGCCGTCGCTGACCGGGTATTATGGGAACACCGCCCGCGAAAAGGCCGGATGGCTGTTGGACAACGGGTTCTATTCCGCAGCTGGTTCCGACTGTCACAGGCTTCACGGAATCATCGGACAGTACGGAATGAAGAATCTTACCGGCTCCGTCATCGGCAGTCTCGGCAATCTGATAGAAATGATTCAGCATTATGGAATATAGAAAACACATACTCGTGACCGGAGGAGCCGGGTTCATCGGAAGTCACGTCGTCAGGCATTTTCTCACAAAATGGCCTGACTGTCTCGTGGTGAATCTGGACTCCCTCACATACGCCGGAAACCTTGCGAATCTCAGTGATGTCGAAAATAATCCGAACTACCGTTTCGAGAAAGCGGATATATGTGACTATGAGACGGTTCTGAACATAATTCTCAAACACGGCATTGACACGGTGGTGCACCTTGCCGCAGAGAGTCACGTGGACCGCTCCATACGGGACCCGTTCACCTTCGCCCGCACCAATGTGATGGGGACTCTCAGCCTGCTTCAGGCTGCCAGAACCGTATGGTCGAAAAAAGGCCTGTTCGGAGAGGGGATTCCAGACATCCCGGAGGAAAGACGCTGTCTCTTCCACCACGTCTCCACGGACGAGGTTTTCGGAACTCTCGGATTTGACGGAAAACTCTTCACCGAGGACACTCCCTACAGTCCGCACAGTCCCTACAGCGCGAGCAAGGCGGGCAGCGACCATTTCGTCCGCGCTTTCCACGACACTTACGGACTTCCGGTGACGGTCACGAACTGTTCCAACAACTACGGCCCGAACCAGTTCCCGGAGAAGCTCATTCCCCTGTTCATCAACAACATCAGGGAACGCCGTCCGCTGCCTGTCTATGGCGACGGGCGCAATGTCCGCGACTGGCTCTATGTCGAAGACCACGCCGAAGCCATCGGTCTTGTCGTCAGCGGAGGACGCAGCGGCGCGACCTACAATGTCGGCGGCAACAACGAATGGAGCAACATCGAACTTGTGCGTCTGCTTGTCAAGGTGACCGATCGTCTGCTCGGAAACCCTGAGGGGACTTCCGAAAGTCTCATCACCTTTGTCCGGGACAGGGCGGGACACGACCTGCGCTATGCCATCGACTCGTCCAGACTGCGCGATGAACTCGGCTGGCGGCCTCATTTCGATTTCGAAAGAGGTCTTGAACGCACGGTCGCCTGGTATCTCGACAATCAGGAATGGCTCGACGGTGTCATCTCCGGAGAGTACAGGAACTATTATCGGCAGATGTACGAAAAACGCTGAAAATCATGGGGAAACTATACAGGAACTTTCAAGATAGGATTCTGTCCAACCGCTATCTCAGCCGTTGGGTCATCCTGTGTATGGATGTTGTCCTGTCGTGCCTTGCGAGTCTGCTGGCTTTCGTCATCATATGGCGGATGGCGAAATTCCATTTTTCGGATGTCTCGTTATGGAAAATCACGGCGGAAGTTCTTCTCGCCAGCCTGATTTCCTTCATCTTGTGCCGTACGCACAGGAACATAATAAGGCATACGTCTCTGAAGAGCATCTGGATAATCTCCCTTGCGGCGGTCCTGAAGGTGATTCTTGTCGTCCTTATGTTCGTGCAGTGCTCTCCGTATGCCAATCCCATTCCGGAAAACTATCTCCTCGTCGGAGGAATTTTCGACGCGCTCCTGACAATGTTTCTCCTTGTCGGTGTCAGGGTTCTGATGCTCATAGGCTATGATATGGTTCTCACAAGGCTCAACGGCCCGTCGCAGAAGAAGGTTCTTGTCTATGGCTTCTCCGACAAATCCGTGGCTCTGAAACTGCGGCTTCAGAAATCTCCGCATTACAGAGTCGCAGGATTCATCAACCATTCACGGAATCTCAAGGAACTGAAGATTGCCGATTCCACCGCCTGGTATTTCGACGGCAGGAGGGAATTCGAGGAAATCGTCCGCAGGCGCGGCATCGACGGCATACTGTTCGCGACTGCGTCCGACGCCAAGGAGGAAGCCGACGGCATAGTCGCGTGGAGCGGCGACGGGAACAGGCTGAAAATCTTCATAGCCCCTGAAGTCGATGAATACGGCGGCGATGAGTCGATGTTCGCCTCCCGCATCCGTCAGGTCCGCATCGAGGATTTGCTCGGCAGGGATGAAATCCACATCAGCAGGGAGGAGATTCTCAGTGAAGTCCGGGGCAGGACGGTGATGGTGACCGGAGGCGCCGGCAGCATCGGGAGCGAACTTTGCCGGCTGCTGGCCACTCTTGAAATCGGGAAACTGATCATTTTCGACAATGCCGAGACCCCGGTCCACAATCTGAGGCTGGAGCTTGAGCGGAAATTCCCTGATTTCGATTTCGTGCCGTTCATCGGAGATGTCCGCGTTCCCGAAAGGATTGAGACGGCGCTCGGATGTTTCCGTCCCCAGATTGTGTTCCACGCCGCGGCATACAAACACGTGCCGCTTATGGAGGAGAACCCCTGCGAGGCGGTGTTCGTCAATGTAATCGGAACCCGCAATCTTGCCGATGCCTGCGTCAGGCACGGAGTGGAGAAGATGGTGATGATTTCGACTGACAAAGCGGTGAAACCGACCAATGTGATGGGATGTTCGAAGCGCCTTGCGGAAATCTACTGTCAGAGTCTCGGTGTCGCCATCCAGAACGGCAGTCACGAGGGGATTACCAGATTCGTCACCACACGTTTCGGCAATGTGCTGGGCAGCAACGGCTCCGTGATTCCGCTTTTTCGGGAGCAGATTGCCGCGGGAGGTCCGGTGACTGTCACGGATCCCCGCATCAACCGGTTCTTCATGACCATACCGGAGGCCTGCCGCCTCGTGCTGGAAGCTGCGGTGATGACCCGGGACACAAGGATTTTCGCTTTCGACATGGGTGAACCTGTCAGGATTGTGGATCTGGCCAGACGGATGATACGGCTCTCGGGCTTTGAACCCGACAAGGACATCAAGATTGTCTTCACAGGGCTTCGTCCGGGCGAGAAACTTTACGAAGAGGTGTTGGGCGATGAGGAGAGCACGATTCCGACCGGTCACAGCAAAATCAGAATCGCCAAAGTCCTCGAATACGAATATGAAGAGGTGCTCGGCGTTTTCACCGTATTCGACCGCCTGTCGCGCAGCGGAGACAAGATGGCGACCGTGCGCGCGATGAAGCAGCTCGTCCCCGAGTTCAAGTCGAACAACTCCGTGTACGAGGCTCTGGACAGGGAACTGGAGGCTTCCGGAACCGGTGGGGGGGGGGGTATATTAGGTTACAGACACACAAGTGATTGAGAAATAAATTCTTCAGTACGATTTGTCGGAATGAGGTACATAAGGTTCTACATACGGGAGATTGCGCGTTGCGTGTGGACTTATGCGCTTGTGCTGTTCTGCCAGCTGCTGATGGTCGCTCTTTCCCTGGCGTATGTGTGGCTGAGCAAGCGGATTGTCGATGAGGCGGTCCTCCAGTCTGCGAAACGTTCGGCCGGGCAGGAATGCGGATGGGACAATCTTGCGGCCTGTGCGGCGCTGTTCGCCGTCCTTGCGCTCCTGCGCCCGTCGGTTGTCGCCGTCAAGTCGTATTTCCAGTCCAGGATGACTGTCAGAATGGCGAACGGTCTGCGTATCAGGCTTTTTGACCATCTTCTCCATCTCAAGAACGAGAATTTGAGGAAATACCATTCCGGAGACATCCTGAACCGTATCCAGGGCGATGTTTCGTCGGTCGCCTCGACATTTTGCCATTCTGTTCCGGATCTGTTCTGGGCGGCGGTGCAGTTTCTCGCCGCGTTCGTCTGCCTTCTCGTGATTGATGCGCGTCTTGCGTGGATTCTTGTGCTGATTATCCCGCTTGCGGTTTTCGGAGGCCGCTATGTCATGTTCAAGGTTAGGAAACTCACCCTCGACATCCGCCGCAGCGACTCTGAGATACAGTCCCATATTCAGGAGTCGGTTCAGCATCTGACTCTGCTCCAGACGCTTGAATACGCCGGAAACAGCAGCGACAGTCTCGCTGAACTTCAGGAGGACAATTACGGAAAGAATATGAGGCGGGCGAAGTTCAGCGTGGTCGCGCACACGCTCGTCGCATTCTCGTTCACGGTGGGCTACGCCGTAGCCTTCCTCTGGGGGGCGTTCGGAATCGCTGCAGGGACGGTGACCTACGGAGTGATGACCGCGATTCTCCAGCTTGTGGGGCAGGTGCAGCGGCCTCTGGTGCAGGCGGGCGACCGGCTTCCGTCGCTGTTTCACTGTACGGCATCCATCGACAGGCTTGAGGAAATCGGGAGCCTGCCTCGGGAGGATGCGGGCGGGCGGCATTTTCTTGAAGGCACGGCCGGCATCCGTCTCGACCGCCTTTCTTTCCGCTACCCGGACGGCAGCTCGGATGTGATTTCTGACCTGTCCTTCGATTTCAGACCGGGTTCCAAGACCGCAGTCGTGGGCCCGACCGGGATAGGGAAGAGCACGCTCATCCGCCTGATGCTCTCGCTGCTCAGCCCGACAGGCGGCTCCGTCAGCATCTATTCCGCGACGGAATCAGCGCCCGTCTCGGAGGCGACCCGCTGCAACCTCGTCTATGTCCCTCAGGGCAACACGCTTTTCAGCGGCACCGTCCGCGAGAATCTCCAGATGGGCGACCCGCACGCCACCGAGGCGCGTATGACTGAAGTCCTGCATACGGCAGCCGCTGATTTCGTTCTCGAACTCCCGAAAGGTCTCGACACGCCGTGCTTCGAGCAGGGCGGCGGTCTCTCCGAGGGTCAGGCCCAGCGCATCGCCATAGCCCGCGCCCTCCTGCGCCCGGGCAGCATCCTGCTTCTCGACGAGTTCAGCTCCGCCCTTGACAGTGACACCGAAGACCTGCTCCTTAGCCGTCTCACTTCAGCCCTTCCCGGCCGCACGATGATTTTCATCACCCACCGCGACCGCGTCATCGACTACTGCGACTCCGTCCTGCGGCTGTAGCTCAGTTATTCCTGACTGCCATACTGCGGCGATTCCGGCTCGGAGAGCCAGCGTTTGGATGCGGATGGCGGGGTCTCATAGCCGTCCGTGGACGCGAATCGGCAATATTCAAGTCCGAGACTGTGGATTGCGGCGATGATTTCCTTTTCCCGTGCGGCTGACGGTTTCTTGAACCCGTTGATGTAGTTCCGCAGCAGTGTCGCGTTGATGCCTATGCGTCTGGCAAATTCCGCAACATTGATTTCCGTGTGCAGGAGGAAGAACTCCTGGAGTCTTGACGGCACGGCGTCGTCGTATTCGAAACTCTCAAATGATATGTCCTCGTCAAGGTCACGCCAATGGAAGCCGGTGAAGCCGACTGTGTAGTTCTTTTTCTGCTCATCCGAGGCTTTTGCAAGTGCCGGATACCAGAGAAGCGACTGCTTCAGTTTCCGTCCTGTCTTGTCCTCCGCATAGATGAATTTTGAGTCAAATGATATGTTCCGCAATTTTTCCATTATTTCTCAAAGTGCTCCTTCCACCTCTTTATAATAAGTTCCTTGTTTTCCGAAATGACCTCTTCAACCTTTTTCTGGTCATTCTTTTTTATTCTATACTTTTCCCGTGCAATGAATTCATCCTCTTCCAGGTCGTAAACTGCATATCCACCGTTTCCTTCAATATGGATATGAATCGGTTCATGTTCACGACTATAGAAGAAAAATGAATATCCGAAAAATCTGAATACTTCAGGCATAATGTCACATGTTTATGTCGCAAAGGTAAGGAATTATTTTTAATTCCAAATAAAATGACAAAAAAAGCGACGGGGTTGCCGTCGCATATATAAGAAGAGGATGACTAAAGCACTTTTCAGTCATCCTCTTGTCTGTATGA
>CAVEDD010000012.1:0-22705 GCA_963614515.1 Treponemataceae bacterium
ATCCTCAAAAATCCTTCACAAATCTCCACCAATTTATTTTTTAACGCTTACTTAAGCAATGCTTTGAGTCTCTATGAAAACGTGCGTCCGGAACAATGTCGCCGTGTGCTGCCACTGCGTCCGCATCCCTGCCGCGTGCTGCAAAAGTAGAATAATTTTTAACAAGATAGAAGAGTATTTTGTAATTTTGCAGTTTTGCGCGGGATGCCGTTCCTTCGCGGTAAGTAATGAAACAGATGAAAATTGACGAAATAAGAGCAAGATTTCCGGCACTTTCGGAGACGGTCTATGGCAAGCCGCTTGTCTATCTGGACAACGCGGCGACTTCGCAGCGTCTCGACTCCGTGCTCCGGATGCAGGATTCTTATTCGAGAACGGCGAACGCGAACATCCACAGGGGAGTGCACCGCCTTTCAAATGTGGCGACGGAACATTACGAACAGGCCCGCGATGCTGTCAGGGAGTTTCTGAACGCTGAATCGCGGGAGGAGATAATCCTCACTTCCGGCACCACGGAATCAATCAACCTTGTTGCATATTCCTTCGGCGAGGCTTTCGTGAAGGATGGGGACAATGTTGTGGTCTCGGCCGTGGAGCACCACTCGAACATCGTCCCGTGGCAGCTGCTCTGCCGGAGAAAGAATGCGGAACTCCGGGTCATTCCAGTGGGGGACGACGGTGCTCTGATGGTCGGGGAGCTGGAGAATATCATAGACGGGAGAACCCGGATTGTCGCGGTGTCCCAGGTTTCGAATGTGCTCGGAACTGTGAATCCCGTGAATGACATCATTTCGTTCTGCCACGGACGCGGCGTTCCTGTGTTGGTTGACGGTGCCCAGGGGATTGTGCACTGCGGAGTTGACGTGCGGGAAATGGATTGTGATTTTTATGCTTTCTCCGGGCACAAGATTTATGCTGCGACAGGGACCGGAGCGCTCTACGGAAAGAAGAAATATCTTGAGGCTATGCCTCCGTTCCTCTCAGGAGGGGAGATGGTGGGGACGGTCACTTTTGAGAACACCACTTTCGCGCCGCTTCCGATGAAGTTCGAGGCCGGCACGAGGAATTTCATAGGTCAGGCGACATTGAAACCGGCGCTCGAGTTTGCCAAGCAATTGAAAGACAAAGAGATAGTGGAATATCAGAAGGAGGTTTCCGATTTTCTGTATGACGGTCTGACTTCTGACGGCCGCATAAGGCTTTACGGGACTGCGAAACCGAGAGTTCCGGTGTTCTCGTTTTCAGTGGACGGGGTGCATCACGAAGATCTCGCCCAGATTCTTGACAAGATGGGGATTGCCGTGCGTTCGGGACAGATGTGTGCGGAACCTGTGATGCGGCGCTTCGGGGTGACGGGGATGCTCCGGGCATCATTCGCGGCCTACAATACGCTTGAGGAGGCCGGGACTTTCCTCAAATGCCTTGACAGGGCGATAGGGATGCTGTCGTAGTGTCTGATGTCTTGGTGAGGTGACTTTTGAGAGGTCTTAGTACAGGGATTTTTTGGGGAGTGCGAAATGATGAATATGCCTGCGGGCGTAAATATAGAGAAATATGGCAGAGAAAAGTTTGCAGGAAATTGAGTCCGAGGTTGTCGAAGAGTTCGCCATGTTCGACGAATGGCTCGACAAATATGAATATCTCATCGAACTCGGGAAATCTCTGAAAGGATATCCGGAGGAGGATAAAACCGATGAGCATCTGATAAAAGGTTGTCAGTCAAGGGTTTGGCTAAATTGGAGATTCGAGGGCGGGAAATTGTGGTTCAACGCCGACAGCGACGCCATCATAACGAAGGGCATCATATCCCTGCTCATACGCATCTATTCCGGGCGTACTCCGCAGGAGATTGCAGGCTCGGATTTTTCAGTCATCGAGAAAATAGGGCTGAAAGAAAATCTTTCCCCGACGCGGGCCAACGGGCTTGTGTCGATGATTGAGACAATCAGGCGGGCGGCTGCCGCTCAACTCTGCATCGATGCGACGAACATCGCGGCATTGAACGGGTAATTGGAATATTGACTGATATATGCGTCCGGAAGAAACGATGTACGGACAAATTTGATGATATGGCACTTGAAAGTGATATAATACGCGCTCTGAGGCAGGTCTATGACCCGGAGATTCCGGTGAACATCTACGACCTCGGACTCATCTATGAACTCAAAGTTGACGGGGAGCATAATGTTTTCATCCAGATGACCCTGACCGCCCCGAACTGCCCGATGGCGGACTATGTGGTCGATGAGGTGCAGAAATCCGTGGAGGATGTTCCGGGCGTGGTGAGCGTGAAGGTTGAACTTGTCTTCGACCCGGCCTGGGACAAGAGCAGGATGTCGGAGGAGGCTCTGGTGGAACTCGGACTTGATGAAGACTGAAGTTTATTTTTCTCTCGGCAGCAATCTGGGCGACCGACGGAAGAATATTCTTGAGGCCGTGCGCTTGATGGGGGAGCGGTTCTCTGAGATGGAAGGAGTTGAGTGCAAGCCTGTTGCATTTTCCTCCCTGATTGAAACCGAGCCGTGGGGATTCGAGTCCGGCGACAAGTTCCTGAATGCCGCCGTGCGTTTCGACCTCACGGTGTCCGCACACGATATTCTGAAGACGGTAAAATCCATCGAGCGACAGCTCGGACGTGAGACAAAGTCCCCGTCCTACGACTCCGAAGGCAGGAGAATATATTCCTCCCGCCCCATAGACATAGACATACTCCTTTACGGAGATGAAAAAATCGACACTCCGGAACTGACCGTCCCGCACCCGAGGATGCACGAGCGCGATTTCGTCCTCACCCCCCTCCGAGAAATCGGCGTATCTTTCTGAAAGCCGAGAGGTGTTTTCTGTAAAAAACATTTTTGCAGTATTTTTGTTTTTCGTACAAAACACTTTATTTTTGTGTCTCCAGACAAAAATATATGGAACGGTTATTTCAGCGACACGATGATGACATTGAGACGGCTCTCTTTCGCAAAATACCCCTTTGGGCATCTAAGCAATTCAAGTTCGTATGGTAATTGTGTAAATTTGTCTGTAAGAAGATATGATGAACAAGAAATTTTTCTGCACGGCTTTGACCGTGATTACGTTGATGTGTTCCTGCCGGGGCGGGAAGGATGAGCCTGTTTTGTGTGAAATATCGGGTCATATTGTCGAAATAAACAGTTACGGCCAGCTTATTCCTGATTTCACTCCGGCTGAAATGAAGGCGGCTGGTTTTGACTATGCCGACCTCATCAATGTCACAATCGGAGACAATGTCAATCTGACCAATGTCCCTTTTGTGAGTTCATTCAACGAGGTCGCGATTCTCGGGCCGTCGTATGTGGATTATAACGCCAAGGGCGATGACTATGGCTTTTCCATGCTGAACGGTGATTTCCATTACTATATCGGCGGAAAAGTCGGGGACGAATGTACGATGAAGATGGCCTCGAAAGGAGGGTATATGAAGACTTATGAACTGATGAAGTCTGTCTATCCCGTTGACCGCCGGCCGGATGAGACGGCTGAACAGTATGCGAATTTCCGTATGGTCACGACGACGGGTATCGCTTCCCGGGTGTTGTACCGTTCAAGCAATCCGTTGAACTGTGTGAACAATCCAGGCAGGTACAGGGTCGTGGACAGCCTTGCGGAAGTGGTCGGGATAAAGACCGAGATAGACCTGGCGGACACTCCCCAGAAGGTGGAGAAATATATGGAATCGGAAGGTTATGCCTCCACATATTGTCCGGGTCTTTTCAGGGGCGGAAACACAATCGCCTGCGGTATGTCCGCAAATACTTTCGCGGAGGATTTCAAGACCAGGCTCGGCGAGGCCGTGAAGTTCATGATTGCGCACGAACCCCCGTATCTGATTCACTGCAATGAGGGGAAGGACCGGTGCGGTTTCGTCTCAATGCTTCTCGAAGCGTTTGCGGGGGCCGGGATTGAAGAATTGAGACGCGACTATATGGTCACGATGCTCAATTTCTATCAGATTCCGGACGGGGGAGAGTCATATATGCTCAGGCAGAGTCTTGCGATTGACAGGATGATATGGCTGATGGCGAATGAAGATGCGCTGGAGAACTTTCTTGAGATTGACTGGGACAATATCGATGTGTCGGATATCGACTGGAATGGTCTGGGATTCTATATGAATCCCAATTTTCAAGGCGTTGCATTGCAGACCGCCGCGAAGAAATTCCTTATGGAATGCGGCGTGACGGAGGATGAATGTGCCTCGTTGAAGGCCATTCTTGCCGGTGGCAGGCCGTAGCTGACCCGGGATATCCCGCCTACAGCCCGGAGTAGATGATCTTTTTTCCCGGGGAGATTACGTTCTGCGCGCTCAGCTGATACTTGGCGAGCCATTCTTCATTGCTGTCAAGATTCAGATTGTCAATATTTTCCGGACTGATGACGATTCCGTCCGATGTTCCAGCCTATCCCGAAACTTATGTCGAGAAAGTTGAACGGATGGCTCGTTGCCGTGCTGACTGCGGAGTCCAGGTCGATGACATACCTGTTCTCAGGTTCGGACATTGCGACGGATTCCGCCAAGTTCGCCGGTTCGGCCGCTTTTTTGAACTGATAGACGGTCTTTTCATATCTCCGTCCGGAAGGGAATGATTTGATTCCGCATTCGGCTGAAATGTAGAAATGCCGGTTGAACGTGTATGTCAGCTGAACGGACGCGGAAAGAACCGCAGATGCGGAACCGCTGTTGTCGTACACTGGTTCATCCAGATAGTCCATACTATAATTCCGGGCGACATGACAGGACACGCCAGTGGAAGCGCCTCCGTCGCGGGGAGTCCGTTTGTAGCTTAATGTGTTCCCGGAATAGCTCCCGATTCCGATTCCGACCATCGGGCGCAGGCTCCAGCCTCCGAAATCGTAGCGGTATGAGACTCCGACCAGGAATCCGAATCCCGTGAAGTCGCTGTCACGGGAGAAGAGATTGTTCCCGCCGTCATAATAACAGATTCCGTAAGGAAGACTTCCGTAACGGTATTTTCCTCCGTCAGCCCTGTTCACCGTTCCGTAATAGTCAATGTCGTCAATGCCGCCGCTGAGAATGGACATTGACGCAAAAATTCCCCAGTGCTTCCGGAAGAAATAGCTGTAACGCAGCTGGAATTCACCTCCGGCTCCGATGCCGCAGGCCTTGCCGGCATCGCCTGAAACAGAGTACGGCATTCCGACAAGACCGCCATGGATGTCAATGGAACTGCCGTAGGCATACGCCTGTGGCACTTCCGGATGTCTGCGCGCCTGCACGGAAACAGACAAGGCAAGCGCAATGGCCAGAATAAAAAATCGTTTCATAGGCCCTGACTTACTGAAGTTTCTTGAGAACCGTCTTGATGTTGACTTCCCTGTCGATGATGCCCGGAAGGTCTTCGATGCGGACGCGGTCCTGAGCCATAGTGTCGCGGTGGCGGATTGTGACGCAGCCGTCGCTCAGCGATTCGTGGTCCACGGTGACGCAGAACGGAGTTCCGATTGCGTCCTGACGGCGGTAGCGCTTGCCGATTGAGTCCTTCTCGTCGTACTGGCAGTTATAGTCGTACTTGAGGGAGTCCATAATCTTCTGCGCCAGCTCCGGAAGTCCGTCCTTCTTGATGAGCGGAAGCACCGCCACCTTGACAGGGGCGAGAACCGGAGGAATCGAAAGAACGACGCGGGTCTCTCCGCCCTCGAGTTTCTCCTCGTGGAACGAGTGTGAGAGCACCGCAAGCACCATACGGTCAACACCTATCGATGTTTCAACGACATACGGAGTGAAGCTTTCGCCGGTCTCCGGGTCGAAATACTGAATCTTCTTGCCGGAGAACTTCTGGTGGTTTCCGAGGTCGAAATCGGTGCGGGAGTGGATACCCTCAAGCTCCTTGAAGCCGAACGGGAAGTTGAACTCTATGTCCGTGGCGGCGTTGGCGTAGTGGGCGAGCTTCTCGTGGTCGTGGAAGCGGTAGTTCTCCGCGCCCATCCCGAGAGCCTTGTGCCAGGCCAGGCGGCGTTCCTTCCATTTCGCGAACCAGTCGAGCTCAGTTCCCGGCTTGATGAAGAACTGCATCTCCATCTGCTCGAACTCCCTCATCCTGAAGATGAACTGGCGTGCCACAATCTCGTTCCTGAACGCCTTCCCGATCTGGGCGATGCCGAAAGGAAGCTTCATCCTGCCGGTCTTCTGCACGTTGAGGTAGTTCACGAATATTCCCTGGGCCGTCTCCGGACGCAGGTAAATCACATTGGTGTCATCGGATGTGTTGCCGAGCTGGGTGGAGAACATCAGGTTGAACTGACGCACGTCCGTCCAGTTCTTCGTTCCGGAAATCGGGCAGACAATCTCGCAGTCGATGATAATCTGACGAAGCGCGGCCAAATCGTTGGCGTTCAGCGCGTCCGCCATCCTCTTGCGCGTCTCGTCGATTTTCGCCGTGTTCCTCAGCACGTTAGGGTTGGTCTCGCGGAACTTCGCCTCGTCGAAAGCCTCTCCGAACTTCTTGCGGGCCTTCTCCACCTCCTTGTTGTTCTTCTCCTCAAGCTTGGCGATGTAGTCCTCGATGAGAACATCCGCCCTGTAGCGTTTCTTGGAGTCCTTGTTGTCTATGAGCGGGTCGTTGAACGCGCCCACGTGACCGGAAGCCTCCCAGATTTTCGGGTGCATGAATATGCAGGAGTCGATGCCCACGATGTTCTCGTTGAGACGGGTCATCGCGAACCACCAGTACTGTTTGATATTGTTCTTGAGTTCCGACCCGAGCTGACCGTAGTCATAGACGGCTGCGAGTCCGTCATAAATCTCGCTTGACGGGAATATGAATCCGTATTCCTTGCAGTGTGCGACCAATGCCTTGAAAAGTTCGTCCTGTGTCATATTTTTGTAAAATTTAATTTCTTGATACTTGGTAATCCGGATACTCCTGTAAAATTGGGCAAATATAGCCAATTATTCGGAAATCCGAGAGGAATCCGAAAGCGGGGCCGCCGGAGTCTGGAGAGAATCGGCCTGAGGGGCGAAACGCAGCTCCAGCTGTCCTCCCATCCTGTGTTCCTTGAAGATATATCGGGAGCTGTCCCCGACTATGTTCCGTGAGGCTTCGGAAGAAAGTGCGCCCCGGTCTATCACCACCCCGCTGAAGAGGAATTCCATCTCGATTTTCTGCACTTCGGCGGCCGCCTTGTCGAGCGAGGACTGAATCCCCGGAATCTCCGCCTCCACTTCGAGAATCCGTGAAGTAAGTTCCTGGCGGCGTTCCACATCGTCGCTGAAAGTGAACTCCTCCCGCATTTCTTCGAGCTTTCTGTTCGTGATGTCGAGACTGTCACGGATTCTGCGTACATCTTCCATCTTCTCCATATAGAGCCTCGTCCCCGCATTTTCCGGAATCCCGCCTCCGACCGCCGAACCCGCATCAACAACGTCCGTTCCGTCCGACGGGGCGAGGGCCATTATTCCGCGCAACTTTTCGGCATCGGTGATGCGCTGTCTTTCCGGGGAGAATTCATATTCAAGGACATAGACATACACGCTGTCCATCGTGCACCCCCGGTCCGACGCAAAGACGGTGTAACATCCGTCATCGGTGTTCATATACAGATAGTCATTCTCCGTTGAAGAATACGGAAATCCGAGATTCACCGGTTCAGTCCAGCAGGAATCGGCGTCGGACCACTGTGATTCGTATATGTCGAATCCTCCCGCACCGCCTTTCCGTTTCGCGGAGAAATAGAGCGAACGCCTGTCCGCCGACAGAACAGGGAATATCTCGTCGGACACGGGGAGGGCCGGCGTCGAATCCGCGGATGACAGCGCTGAATCCGCCGGCGTCTGAATGGGCGCTTCCGGAGCGAAGACCATCTGCGGGCGGCTCCAGAGAGAGTCTTTCCGGGAAACTTGGATTTTCATGTTTCCGAGAGAGTCCGGGGACGAGAAATATATCACATCGTCATCTTCCTGGAAATAAGCTATGTCCGGAAGTATTCCGAGAGATTCCGCGGCCAGGTCCGCCTGAAGGCTGTCGCGGAGTCCATCGCACGACGGGAGGCTGCGCCAGGAGCGGTCGGGGAAAGGGTAGTAGAGAAAAAAGTCGCTGAGCGTGAACTTCTGCCGGGCGATTACGGTCGGAATGGCGACCGACGCGGACATTTCAAGCCCCGACCGGGCGTCGGACAGAAGTTCCCCGGCATAAGTCCTCACGAGACTGTCAGCTGATTCGGAGATAATCCTTTCACAGAGCCGTATTGCGCGGCGGAACTGGCAGACGTTGTGGAGGGAATCGGCGAGCGCGAGCTTTTCCGTATCGGTGAGACCGGCATCTTCTTCAGGAGCCGCGATTCTCTCCGGAGCCGACGGGACAGCCACGACAACGGTGTCGGCGCTGTCCGCCATCTGGGGCTGCGCCGCAGCGATGCCGGCCGGAAATACCGACAGAAGAACAATCAAAGCCCTTGTCTTACTTATTTTCATCTCTCACGATTCCCGCAAAGGGTTGCAAATTTAAGAATCTGTTTAAATTTTTCCCGCATTTATTTTCATATGTCCGTTCTTTTGACGCCTTTTTGGTCATATATAAGAAAAAAATTGTAATTTTGTGCCCTATTTGCCGGATGTAAAAACTGTGCCGTGCCATATGAGCCCGCGTCCTGCGGTCCGCAGACGGGTGCGGTGTCCGTAAACGGATACGGTGACTGATGAGACAATAAATATTAATTAAAAACATAACATTATGCAAAGTAAAGGTGCAATCAGATTCGTTGCAATCTGCCTTGCAATCGCTTGTCTTTGGCAGCTCTCGTTCTCTGTGGTGACAAGAGTGCAGGAACACAAGGCTGACAAATACGCGGAGAAGGCCGTTGAGGCTTTCAGCGCATCGGCGGAATTCAACTCTGTATCGGACGAGGACAAGGCCTATGTTCTTGACTCCATCGCAAAAGTCAACAACAGGCACTTCCTCGACTCTGTCTCAGCCGAGAAAGTTTATTTCGGCTACACTTACAAGGATGTGAAAGTCAAGGATATCAACCTTGGTCTTGACCTCAAGGGAGGTATGAACGTGATGCTTCAGGTGCAGCTTGAGGATCTCGTGAAGGCGCTTTCCGGAAACAGCCAGGATCCTCAGTTCCTTGCCGCAATCGACAGCGCTAAAGTGCGCAGCGTCAATTCGAGGGACAATTTCATCACCCTCTTCGGCAACGCGT
The DNA here is from genome assembly GCA_963614515.1 of Treponemataceae bacterium. Lineage (GTDB taxonomy): Bacteria > Bacteroidota > Bacteroidia > Bacteroidales > UBA932 > Cryptobacteroides. The sequence continues at coordinate 9,190 of CAVEDD010000012.1, forward strand.
GGAAGGAGACTGCCGGCGGCCGTCCGCTTTCCGACATCTTCGCCACTTTCGACCTCAAGGACAAGGTGACGAGCCAGTCAAGCGACGCGCAGGTTCTCTCTGTCATCGAGAAGGAGTCCGAGAGCGCAATCTCCAACTCCTTCAACGTGCTCCGTAACCGTATCGACCGCTTCGGAGTCACCCAGCCGAACATCCAGAAGCTCGGCAACAGCGGACGAATCCTCGTTGAGCTCCCGGGCGTGAAAGAGCCGGAGCGTGTGAGAAAACTTCTTCAGGGAACAGCATCCCTCGAATTCTGGACGACTTTCCAGTATTCCGAAATCGAGCCTTTCCTGACCGAGGCCAACGCGAGACTCGCGGAGATTCTTCCTTCAACGGAGAAGACTGTTGAGACCGCTGAGACTGCGGCCAAGGCTGAAGGCGAAGACATTCTTTCTGAGGAGGTCAATGCCGCCGCAAACGAAAATGAGGAACTTGAGAACTACAGGAAGCAGAACCCTCTGTTCGCCGTTCTCCGTCCTTCAGGCTACAACACCAACGCCTGCATCGGTTTCGCGAACTACGCCGACACATCTCTCGTAAACAAGTATCTCGCAATGCCGCAGATCAGGGAGTGCTTCCCTCACGAGTTCACCCCGATGTGGAGCGTCAAGCCTTCAGACCAGATTCCGGGCGGCAACTACTTCGAACTCGTCGCAATCAGGAACACCTCACGCGACGGCAAGGCTCCGCTTGACGGAGACGCAGTCACCGAGGCACGCGTGCAGTACGGTGAGGGCGGCGCACGTCCGGAGGTTTCGATGTCGATGAACGCCGAGGGCGCGCAGACCTGGGCGAGACTTACGAAAGACAACATCGGCCGTCAGGTGGCGATTGTCCTCGACGGTATGGTATATTCCTACCCTACGGTTCAGAGCGAGATTTCCGGCGGTTCATCTCAGATTACCGGAAACTTCACCCTCGAAGAGGCCGAGGACCTTGCGAACGTACTCAAGTCCGGCAAGCTTCCGGCTCCGGCGACCATCATTCAGGAGCAGGTTGTGGGACCTTCACTCGGTAGCGAGTCCATCAACGCCGGTCTCATCTCCTTCGTGATCGCCTTCCTCCTCGTGCTCATCTATATGGTGTTCTTCTATCAGGGAGCCGGTCTCATCGCCGACTTCGCCCTCCTTTGCAACGTGCTTCTGCTTCTGGGCACCCTCGTGTCATTCGGAGCGGTTCTCACGCTGCCGGGTATCGCCGGTCTCGTCCTCACGCTCGGTATGGCGGTCGATGCGAACGTCATCATCTATGAGCGCATCAAGGAGGAGCTCCGCGCAGGCAAGGGTCTCGGAAAGGCTGTCGCCGACGGTTACAAGAACGCCTACTCGGCAATCATCGACGGCCAGGTGACCACGGCGCTCACCGGTCTCGTCCTTCTCATCTTCGGTTCAGGTCCTGTCAAGGGCTTCGCGACGACCCTCATCATCGGTATCGTAACCTCCGTCCTCACATCAATCTTCATCACGCGACTCGTGATTGACGACAGGCTCGCGAAGGGAAAGAAGGTCACTTTCGACAACAAACTGACGAGAAACTTCCTCCAGAACACTCACGTGGACTTCCTCAAGCTCAGGAAATTCTCCTACATATTCTCGGGAGCGCTCATCGTAATCTCCATCCTCTCCATCTGCATCAAGGGCTTCACCTACGGTGTCGATTTCACCGGAGGACGTACCTATGTGGTGCGCTTCGACAAACCTGTGACTGCGGAGGCGGTTCGTGAGGCCACTCTCAACGAGTTCAACGAGGCGGTCGAGGTTAAGCAGTTCGGCGGTGACAGCCAGATGAAAATCACCACGGCCTACAAAATCAACGAGGAGTCAAGCGAGGTTGATGCTGAAGTCGAGCAGATGCTCTACGATGCTCTCAAGGGACTCTACGCCGAGAATCTCACCTTCGATGAGTTCCGTTCGACGGTCGAGAACCCTAACGGTATCGTAAGTTCCGACAAGGTCGGGCCTACCATCGCGAACGACATGAAACGCGACGCCATCATCGCCGTCATCATAGCCCTCTTCGTAATCTTCGCTTACATCGCGATAAGGTTCAAGAACTGGACATGGGGACTCGGAGGCGTGGTTTCCCTCGCGCACACGGCAATCATCGTCATCGGATTCTTCTCGCTCTTCAGCGGAATACTTCCGTTCACGCTCGATGTCGACCAGACGTTCATCGCGGCAATCCTGACCATCATCGGTTACGCCATCAACGACAACGTGGTCATCTTCGACCGAATCCGCGAGTACAAGGCTGACCATCCGAAGGTTGACTTGAAGTACAATGTTAACAACGCGCTCAACAGCACGTTGTCACGTACGATGAACACCTCCCTCACGACTCTCGTCACTATGCTTGCAATCGCAATCTTCGGCGGTGAGGTCATCAGGGGTCTGGCAGTCGCCCTCATCCTCGGTATCGTCATCGGTACTTACGCTTCCATCTTCATCGGTACGCCGGTGATGTATGATGTGGTTACCGCTACCGAAAAGAAAAAAAATATGAAATAAAAAGGCATCTGCTGCGTTGTGCTCCTTGATGAAATCCTCACAACCATAAGGTTGCTGCGGTTTCCTCTTCGTCGCGAGCCTTGCATCTGCACTTTTTATTTCACATTTTTCGCCAAGCTGCTTTAAAAGGTTTTCGCCAAGCTGCTTTAAAAGCAATTATCTTCAAGCTGCTTGGAAGAGCAATATCTCAAGAAGCGTCTGAAAAATTTTTCGGACGCTTCTTTTTTGAGTATATTTGCCATTCCGCGATGCGGCAGGTTTCCCGGAATATCCGATGAATATCCGGAGAATCCGCCTCTCGCGGCAAAGCATAATCCCGAAACATATCAACCTGCTGATTCATAATGTCATTCGTACATCTTCACGTCCATACCCAGTATTCCATACTTGACGGATTCTCCTCCATTCCGAAACTTTTCGACAGGGCGGAGGAACTGGGGATGCCGGCGCTCGCGATTACCGACCACGGCAATATGTACGGAATCAAGGAGTTTATGAAATATGCCGGGAAACACCCGGGCATAAAGCCCATTCTCGGCTGCGAGATTTATGTCACCAGGCATTATGACCATAAGCTCAAGGACAACAACCACAGGAAATATTACCACCTGATTCTGCTCGCGAAAAACTACGAGGGCTACAAGAATCTGATGAAGATCGTATCCACCGGGCATATAGAAGGCAAATACTACGACAAGCCGAGGGTCAGCCACGAGGTCGTGGAGAAATATCACGAGAATCTCGTCTGCCTGTCCGCCTGCATAGCCGGGGAAATCCCGCAGAACATCATCGCCGGGGATATGGCGAAGGCGGAAGAGGCCGTGATGTGGTTCAAAAGGGTCTTCGGAGAGGATTACTATCTCGAAGTGCAGCTGCACAAGACTCAGGTGCAGGGTCTGACGGGGGAGGCCTACAACAAGGTCTGGGAGGTTTATGAGAACCAGACGGTTTCGAACAGGGGGATTTTTGAACTCGCCGAAAAGACCGGGACAAAGGTCGTGGCCACCAACGACATCCATTTTGTCCGCAAGGAGGACGGCCCGGCTCACGACAGGCTCATCTGTATGAACACGGGGGCGTACCTCGACGACGAGAAGAGGCTGCGCTACACCCAGCAGGAATATCTCAAGAGCGAGGAGGAGATGGCTGAGCTGTTCCCCGGCCATCCGGAGGTGATTTCCAACACGCTTGAAGTGGCGGACAAGATTGAAAGCTACAAGATTGACCGGGGGCACGTCCTGCCCAAATTCGACCTTCCGGAAGACTTCCTCGCGGAGATTGACAGCCATCTGGAGAAATACAGGGAGGTGATTGACGTCGGGCGCTGCGACAAGGACGGGAACGACCGGGGCGAGGAGTTCCGCCGTTCCGTGGCCTATCTCTGCCACCTCACCTACAAGGGGGCGCACATCCGCTACGGGGAGACCTTCACTCCGGAGCAGAGCGAACGCATAGACTTCGAGCTGAAGACCATCTGCCGCATGGGATTCCCCGACTATTTCCTCATCGTGCAGGACTACATCGCCGCAGCCCGGGCTATGGGCTCGATGGTGGGGCCCGGGCGTGGCTCCGCCGCCGGATCGGTGGTCGCCTACTGCCTGTGGATAACCAATCTCGACCCGATAAAGTACCAGCTACTGTTCGAGCGTTTCCTCAATCCGGACCGTATCAGTATGCCGGATATCGACGTGGATTTCGAAGACCTCGGGGCGGCGCACAAATATGTCGAAGACCATTACGGGCTTGACCATGTGTCCCGGGTGATAACTTTCGGGACGATGGCGGCGAAGTCGGCGATCAAGGATGTCGCCCGCGTGTCCAGAATGAGCATCGATGAGTCCAACCGCCTGAGCAAGATGGTTCCGGATCGTCTGAGCGAGATGGTCGAAAAGGAATATCCCTTCAACCCGAAACTCGATGAACTGAAGAAGGGATTCCGAGAAATCGTGAAGAAAGTTGAGACCGATGACCCGGACAACCCGGGGCAGAAGATTTTCGTCGAGAAGCACTATCAGGTCGGCAAAGAGGAGGCGAACGCCAAAATCACGCTAAAGAACTGCTACAGGCTCGTTCCGGAGCTTCAGGAAGAGCTGAATAACGGCACGGAACTGACAAAAGAAGTGCTGAACTATGCCCTTCAGCTCGAAGGCTGCGTCCGTCAGGTGGGAGTTCACGCCTGCGCGACCATCATCGGGCGCGGGAATCTGATGGACTACATCCCGATCTGCCTGTCGGAAGACAAGGAAATCGTCGATGAGAACGGAAAGAAGAAGGAATTCTGGACATCTCAGTACGACGGGCACTACATTGAGGATGTGGGCATGCTCAAGATGGACTTCCTCGGTCTCAACACCCTGACAATCATACACACCTGTCTCGACCTCATCAAGGAGAGGCACGGGAAAGACATTGACATAGAGGCGATTCCCATCGACGACCCCGAGACATACGCCCTCTACAGCCGGGGGGACACCGTGAGCGTCTTCCAGTTCGAGTCTCCGGGAATGATGAAGTGGCTTCAGCAGCTCCAGCCGACCCGTTTCGAGGATCTCATCGCCATGAACGCCCTCTATCGCCCCGGGCCTATGGACTACATCCCGTCGTTCGTAGCCCGCAAGCAGGGCCAGGAGCCTGTGGAGTACGACCTGCCGGAAATGGAGGAATACCTCAAGGACACCTACGGGGTGACGGTCTATCAGGAGCAGGTGATGCTTCTGTCCCAGAAACTGGCGAATTTCACCAAAGGCGAGGCCGACAAGCTCCGCAAGGCGATGGGAAAGAAGCAGATAGACATCCTGGACTCGCTGAAGGAAAAGTTCATGACGGGAGGGATGAAGAACGGGCATCCGGAAAAGATTCTTGACAAAATCTGGAAGGACTGGGAGAAGTTCGCGCAGTACGCCTTCAACAAGTCCCATGCGACCTGTTACGCCTGGGTGAGCTATCAGACCGCGTGGCTCAAGGCTCACTATCCTGCGGAGTTCCAGGCGGCGAACCTGAGCAACAACCTCTCGAAGATGGACGAGATTAAGAAAATCATGGCCGACTGCAAGAAAGGAGGCATCAAGGTTCTCAATCCGGACATCAACGAGTCGCACTCCGCATTCTCCGTCAACGGCGAGGGGCATGTCCGTTTCGGACTCGGCGGCATCAAGGGCTTCGGCGACAACATCGTGCAGGCGATCATCAGCGAAAGAGCCGCGAACGGGCAGTTCGCGGACATATACGACTTCATCGAGAGAATGTCCGGCACGGTGAACCGGAAATCGATGGAATCCCTGATATATTCCGGAGCGTTCGACAGTTTCCGCATATCCAAGCAGCAGTTCTTCACCCCGTGCAGGAGCGGGGAGACATTCCTTGACTCCCTCATCCGCTACGGAGAACTTTTCCGCAGGGATGCCGAAAACTCGGCGGTTTCGCTTTTCGGAGAAGTCGAGGAGATGAAGCCTGTGAGACCGGAAATCCCGGAAATCGAGCATGAGGCGGATGAATTCATATTCCTCCAGAAAGAAAAGGAACTTGTGGGAATGTACCTTTCGGCGCATCCGCTTGACAAATACCGCTTTGAACTCGACAATTTCGTAAAATGCAATCTCGGGCAGCTCGACGCGATGGTTGCCGGATGCACGGAACGCCAGGCCGGGGAGAAGGTTTGTGTCGCGGGACTGATCACCGAGACCGGAACCTTCAACTCCAAGAGCGGCCGTGCCTACTCGAAGACAAAGATTGAGGATTATGAGGGCAGTTTCGAGCTTGCTCTCTTCGGCAAGGACCACGAGACGTTCATGGCCTATCTCCAGCCCCATAACACCATCTGGATTGACGGGGAAATCAGGCCGCGCTATTTTCAGAAGCCCTCCGAAGGCGCTGCGGCGCAGACTTCCGCGCAGAAAGTCCCTTATAGCTTCAAGGTGAACCGGATTGTGCTGCTCTGCAACGTGGCGGAGGAGAAGATAAAGAGTTTCACGATTCAGCTCACCACTCCGGCGCTCACCCCGGAATTCCGTGAGAGGCTCGTGCGGCTCATAAAAGACAACAAAGGAAAAACACCGCTCTCGATAAAGCTCTACGACCCTGTGCACAAGTGGAACATAGAGTTCGCGTCACGGAAATACACCGTGGGCGTGAACAGCGATTTCGTGTCGGCTCTGGAAGCCATGGGTGTGAGCTGCGAAGTCGAGAAGAAAGTTTAGGCTCGGCGGGGGACATACGCCGGCAGGACAGACATTAAAAAGACAGAACAATGGAAGCAGAGGAAAGATTCGCGAGCCTCGGAAGAGTGGAGGCTGTGGCAAGGCTTTTTGAAGGGACGGGATACGAACCGTTCGGGAATATGGCATTCGAGACCAAGGGGCAGGCATATTCTGTCCAGAAGAGCCGCTGCTTTATCGAGGGCACGGACTTCGACCTCGTATATTTCCCGCTCAAACACCTCGGCTACAAGTGCGTGACCATAGTCACAGGAGAACTCTACGCGGAGCTGTCCGCCCCACGCACCCTCGCCGCAGTCATCGGCGTGCCGGCAAAGCTGGATTTCAGCCAGATTAAGGAACTATGGGAAGGCGCGGTTTCGGCCGCGAAAGAACACGGCTACGGAAAGCTGAGCCTTGAGGTGGTCCCGTCGATGGTCGGGCTCACCGTAAGCGTCAGCGCCGGCGGGGAGACATCGCTCCTCACGGCAAAACGCAGGCAGAAGGCGAAGAGCATGGATCTGATCTGCGTCTCCGGAAGTCTCGGCGGAGCCTATCTCGGACTGAGCGTGCTGGAAAGGGAAAAGCGCAAATTCGACAGGACGAAGGACGACCACTTTCAGCCGAAACTTGACAAATACAGGGATTTCGTGGGCGAATATCTCAAGCCGTCGCTCTCTCCGGACATCCTCAAACTTCTCGATGACTCGGGAATCGTTCCGGGTTGCGGCTATTTCGTTACCAGAGGCCTCGCTGACGCGGTGAAATGTCTCGTCCGGAACTCCGGTCTCGGAGCGAAGATTTATGCCGGGAGAATGCCGTTTATGGGCAATTCCATTGATCTGAGCAAAGAGTTGGGAGTCGATCCGCTTGCTGCGGCTCTCAACGGCGGCGATGACTGCCGCCTTCTCTTCACCATCCCGATCGGCAGCCACGACAAGTTCCGTCACGACTTCCAGACCTTCGACATTGTGGGTCATCTCGCCAAACCCGAAGTCGGCGCGGTCATAGTCACTCCCGACGGAGTCGAACTCCCTCTACACGCCCAGGGCTGGCCGCGGGAGGAATAGCGCGAATGAAAACGACCGAACGCCTACGCCACGCGGTGTTTCGCGCCTGCGGAACTTGAGTATCAAGCTCTGGCTCAAGAAAAGGGTCTGGAAAGAGTAAGTTCAGTAAATGCCGGAGGAGCCGACGGTCACCAGGCTCCGAGGGTGTCGTCTTCGGGCGTGAAAGAGCGTTTGAGACCTTTCTTCCAGGTGAATTTGTAGATGTTCCAGTTGCGGTACTCCCCTTCCATAATCAGCGGACCGTCGAAGCTGGCGATGGCGGTGTAGTAGGTGTGCCCCTCTTCGAAGAGAGTCTCGCTCGTCCCGTCGCCTATGCCGTCATTGTTGTGGGCGTACATCCCGTAGAGGATGTTCCCTTTGCCGCTCGCCCTGAGATCGGTGAAACGCTGGGAGAAATACCGTCCGGGAGCCGCCGCCTTCAGCTCGTCGCGTAGTTTGAGGCTGTCCTGGGTCTCGCCGAGCCACGGGATGAGGAATGTGAGCTGCCCGTCCCTGTCGTTCGGATAGACATAGTCCCAGGTGTCGTTCACGCGGTAGTTGAAAGATATCTTTATCTTGCTTGTCGCGTCCGTGTGCACTGTCTCGAGCACAAGATCTCCGGCCGGAGCATTCGTTTCCGGATCGACCACGAATCCGTAAATCCAGTAGTCGGTGTCATCTTCCAGACCGGTGAAGAAATAGGTCAGGTCTCCATACTGGAGGCTGTGGCTCGCGAAGTCGGCCACATGCTTCTCCCCGTTGTACAGCAGTTCGTAGCGCCAGTTGATGTACTCCTTGTAGGCGAAGTCGAGCGATAGAGTCTTGAACTGTTCGCTGATTTCCATCGGATCCACCCCCTCGCGAACCTTTTCGGCCGCGATGTAGTAGTAAGCGTCCCTGTTCGTGTGGAATTTCACCTCGGCGAATCCGCAGCTCTTCTGCACAATCTCCATTGAGAGCGTCACTTTCTTCGTCGTATATTTCGCTTCCGGGTTGCAGGAGGACGCGAAAAGCAGTACGGCAAGGGCGGCCGCCGCGTAAAATCTGTATCCTGTTCTTTTCATCTTCATTCCCCCTCGTCTTTAAGCCAGGTCTTTACGGAGTATATGAATCTCAGCGCGGTTTTCATATGGGAGCCGTAATGTCCGAAATTGTACTGTATGTTCCCGTCCTTCCACTTGCTCTTCGCCTTCGATGCGTTGACGAAAGGAACGACGTCGTCGTCCATCGAGTGGAGCATATACACCGGAGCCTTCGGAGTCCAGTCATACGCCACGATAGAGTTCTCGCTCATCTTCTTGTAAAGCTCCGCGACAATGTCGCTCGACTGGTCCATTCCCGTTGCCGTGAGCAGGTCGCTGGTCTTTGTCGTGCCTATGATCTTGCGGAGCTGCGCGACGGTGTAGTTCTTCGAGTTTATCCACTCGTCCAGTTTGTCGTAAATCCACGGCTGGAGCATCTGTTCCATGTCTATGTCGAGTCCCGTGCCCTTTATCATTCCCTGGATCACCATCGGGACGGCGCAGGGGATGTTCACCTTGTCGGTGGTCACGAAATTGTTGTAGGTCGCCCTCACGTCGTACGGGCCGCCGCCCGCGAATACCTGTCTGACCTTCGGAGTCTTGCCGACCACCGCCTCCCAATAGTAGCTGTAGTAATCCTCCATCATCCACTGCGTGGCCATGGTCACCGCACCCCCCTGGGAATAGCCCATAAGGTAGATGTCCTCGTGTTCCGGGAGGTAGGACGTATTCTTGAGATATTTGTCCACGGCTATGTACATCATGCACACGTCGTACGCCGTCTGTTCAAGGACGAGGTAGGGATGGATTCTTTCGGAATCGACTCCATATCCCTGATAATCAGGAAATATCATAGCATATCCCATATCGCAGAGCACGCCTTCGAGAGGGAATGAGTTCGACGGGGCCTCCGCGTTGGAGCCTATGGTGTAGTGGCTTACGACTATATATCTCTTCGGCTTCTGTCCTTTCGGAAGAAGTATTTTCCCGGACAATGTAAGCTCCGAGCCGTCGGCGATGCTGTAGGATTTGTAGATTCCGGAAATTTCGATGACCTTGCTCTTGTGGTTGAATTCGAACAGATCCGCCACTAAGGCTGTGGCTGAAGTCGAGGTCGTCTTTGTGTCGGGGTCCTCGTCCGAAGGAATCACGCAGTTTTCCGGAATGCCTTCCGAGAGATCCGTAACCTTGCTTGAAATCACCTTGAACGCCGATTCGTCCGCGCCGTCAAGAGAACCGAAATCCACGAAATCATAGCTGCCACGGCTGCACGAAAGGGAAAGCGCCGCCGCCGCGGCTGTCAACAGAAGATATTTGATTGTTTTTTTCATTTCCTGATTGTCAAAACATCCGACTCTTTTGAGTGATAATGATTCAGTCCGTCAGAACTTGAAACCCGCACCGATGGAAATCATCCGGGAATTGAACATGAAAATGGTCGTCTTCACGTCCTTGAAGGAAGTCAGCCCGCCGAATTCCGCGAAAACGCTCCACCTGTTCCAATCGACGGTAACCCCGATCAGCGACAGGTCGAAAGCGAAGCCGCAGAGGGTGTGACGGCCGTAAGCGTCAGTTTCTGTTCCTCCGTTGATTCCGAGTCCGGCGCCGAGTGCGGTGTAGAGGCTGACATATTCGGAATCGAACCAGGTGAAACGCATCATCGGCATCATCGTGAGATTCCAGAAGCTTTCGTTTTTCTCGCGGGCGGTTTCATTCCCGAGTCCGTTGCGCGTCACCTTGTCCCAGACGCATCCGGAAACGTCCGCCTGGAAGCCGAGTCCGAACCAGCCGTTCACCCTCCACTGATACTCGGCGAACCAGTGCTGAGTGTAGCGGTAGCGCTCCTTGTAGGTTTTCGTGTAGCTCTCCGGCATATTAGAGATGATGTACGGGGACTTCTGCCAGATGAGTTTCTCGAACATCTGGTCTCCCCACCCGATGCGCACTTCGTGCTTGAGGGAATCACGGAACTGACGGCTCTCCGCCCCTGCGGGCGACACCGCAAGGCAAAGGACAGCCGTCAGTACAATCAGAATTTTCTTATTCACTGTATCATCCATTTTCTTTCCTGCCCGGAACCCCGGGAATCATCCCGGCGATTTCTCCGAAGCGGCAAAGTTAAATATTTTCTGGAAACATCCCGATGGGAACATGTTCCCGACAAGGAGGTCACACGCGGCGTCAGTCCTCTGCAACCGCCTGTTCAGAACCGAAGCGCCTGCTGATCAGCAGCCTGTGGCGCTTCTCAAACAGTTCGTGGAGATGCGAGCGGTAGTGGTTGCGCTCGCTGATGTCCATAATGAAAGCTGTGCAGGCATAGAACGCGAACTGGGAGATGAGTCCTATGAGCTGCGGGCGGATCATTGACAGCGTGCAGGCCGCATTGTTGATGCAGTGGAAGCCCTGGATTGCGAAGGTCGATGGGAAAATCCACGACACAGCTTTCCAGAACGGAGACATCAGGTAGGACGGCCAGATTGTGCCGCTGAGGAAGAGGCAGATGGAAGACACGAAAAGGAGTTCCACGAAGACCGTCTCCCTGTGATGAATGAAGCGGCTGAAGGTGAAGCTGAACGCCACGCAGTCGATGATGAAGAAGAAAATCAGCGCGAGCATGTCCCAGAGCTGACCCCTCTGCGGCATCCCGAACATCGCCGGGACGAGCAGGAGGCAGTAGACCGCGATTCCGACATAGACCAGCGCATAGGCCGAAGCCCTGCCGATGAGCGAGCCGTCGTGGGTCACACGCCCCTCGCGCATCGAGCCGTTCATCACGCTCACCCCGAAGAACATGGTCTGCTGGATGACCAGAAGCAGCGCTGCGGAAAGGAAGAAAATCAGGAAGGACCAGTTCGTGTTGAACGGGATGTTCTCTTCCGCCGGGATGGCCTCGACCAGCTGTGCGATGGACTCGTCCGTCATTCCGAGCGAAGCGAAGCGCGTGGTCTCGATTGTGCGCAGCTCGTCAATCATCACGTGGTTGACCGCCATAGTTATGTTCTTGTAATAGAGGAAGCTCGCCATATCGGCATAGGTCGAAATCGTCCCCTGCTCCATCTTCGCGAGACGGTCGCCGTAGTCCTCCGGGAAGAGGATGATTCCGTGAACCTTCCTTTCCTCCATAAGTTTCTGCGCCTCCGCCATGGACACACACTTGTAGGCCACATCCACCTCGCGGGTCGCGTCCATCTTCCGGATGAAGCGGCGGCTGTCCGCACTCTGGCTCAGGTCCACGACCGCCACTGGCATTTCGTCGACCACTCCCTTATAGTATATGAGACCGTATATCACCGGATAAATCAATCCTCCGAGAAGAAAAATGATGAGGACGTAGGAATCCGCGAATATTCGTCTTAATTCTTTCAGCATAATTGTATATTCCTATATGTCATTGACATGTCTCTGCCGATATGTCTTTGTTCCGGACATATCCTTATTTGTCGAAGTTCTGGTTCACCCACGCCCCTTTCAGACGGCCGCAGACACACAGCGGGCCGACGAGGAAAAGCAGCATATAGACGAGGTACGGCCACCAGTCGCCGAGTCCCGTGCCGAAAATCGCCTCCTGGACATAGGCGAGGTAGTAGAACCTCAGCGGGAAGAGAACCGCGACACCCTGAAGAGCCTTCGGCATGGCCTCAACCGGGAATGTGAATCCGGAGAAGGAGAAACCGAGTATCGTGAACAGTGCGGCGATGCTCAGCGCGAAACGCAGAGTCGGCAACAGACCGACAAGGGTCACGGCCACGGCCTCGCAGGCGATGATGAACACGAACATCAGAAGCATCATGTTGCCCACGCTTCCCGCGACCGGGAATTTGCATACGCCGTACATCAGCAGGTCAAGCACAAGTCCCAGAAGCAGATAAATCAGCGTATAAGGGGCGAGCTTGCCGAAAAGCGCGGCGGTGAACGACCCGTCTGCGGTCTCCATCAGTTCCTTCGAGGTGCCGTAACGCAGTTCGGAGCCGAGCGCGTAGATGAGCACGAAAATTATGCTCAGGCAGAGCAGGCCGGGGAGTATGATGTTGTTGAGGTAGATGTTGTAGTTCGTCATCGGGTTGCCGATGTGGTGTTCGTCAATCACAATCGGCTGAATCAGACCCATAATCTGGCCTTCGGAATATCCCTTCGCCCTGAAGACCTCCCTCTGGACGGCTCCGCCGGTGAGAGTCACCATCGTGAGCACGTCCTTGTAGCTCAGCGCGCCGGCAATCATATAGAGCGAGTTCACATAGTAGGTGAATGTCGGGCGGCGGTTGGCATAGACATCTGCGGCCATATCTTTCGGGATTACGCAGAGTGAAGCCACTTCGCCGGTCTGCATCGCGTCGCGGGCCTCGGTGAAGCTGTCGAAATGGACCACTTTCCCGAGCTGCGTCGCGTCAAGCTGGCTGCAGAAGTTGCGTGACAGGGATGAATTGTCAAAGTCCACCACTCCGATCGGCAGTTTTTCAGGCAGGCCGGCCTTGAAGAATGTCAGGTAGAAAAGGCAGCAGACAGCCATCATCCCCACCGATCCGAGCAGATAGACAGGTTTGCGGCGGATAATCCCGAGCTCACGCCGCATAACTTTCAAAAAACTGTTATTCATAATCTGATTTTCGCAGGTGTTCCCCAACTGAGTAATCCTTAAAAAATAACTTGGTAATCTTTGTTTGTCTTTTTGGTCTATATCTCTTTTCTCATCGGTCATGTACCTC
>CAVEDD010000013.1:0-22613 GCA_963614515.1 Treponemataceae bacterium
CCTTCTCCGCTTCCTGACGCTCGCGCAAAAGCGCCTCTTCGGCCTCACGGACCGCACGGAGGGAGTCGCGCACCTGAATCTCGCGATAAATTCCGCCCATATAACCGGGGAAATATCTGTTCGTATTGACGAAATTCGCCTTCGGATGCGCAAGGTATGCCGCACGTTCGGGAGAGCGGTACTCCGCATCAGTCACGGCGTGACGGTCGGCGGGCCTGCGCTGAGGCTGCCAGTTGAAACCTTTGAGCAGACGCTCGTCATCGCGAAGCTGGACGACCGGATAAGCGTCGCTCTTCGCGGTCTCATAATAGTGGATTCTCTGGATGGAGCCTTCGCTGAATGAGGCGGAGAGCATTTTCGAGTCCGTCTTGTTCACCGTGGCGAGAGCATCGTTCTCCTTGATGAAGAACAGCGCCTGCGCCCCTCCGAGCGCATCGAAACGCCTCAAGCCTCCCCCGTTCTCAAAAAAGGCCATCATTTCGGCCGACTTGACCTGGTCATAGTGGAGGGTATCCTCCTCGATGGTTATGAAGGCATTGGACATAAGGCTGGCCCTGTCCATAGAGCCGTTGCGGATGAGCACATAGATGCTGTCGGCGGCATACTGCCGGACGGTCTCCTGCCAGACTATCGGCTCGACATAGAGCCGCGCAAGCGAATCAAGGTCGCTGTAATGCAGCGAATCGCAGACTATCTGCGCGTCGTTGCGGAAAAGACGCACGTTCTTCAGCGCCGTCATGAACCCGACTTTCGTAGAGTCCGTCTTCACCGCAGGAGAATCCGTCTTCACCGACGACGAATCAGTCTTCATAGACAAGGAATCCGTCTTAATCGATGATGAATCGGCCCTCACAGACAAGGAGTCCGTCTTCACCGTCAATGAATCCGTTCTCACCGCAAGGGAATCGGCGCCGAACGACACGGAGGAGTCGGCTCTTGCAGAAAGCGGCGGGACGGCCGATTTCGCGTCGCGCTTCGCCCGGATTTCCTCGGCGGCCTTCTTCGCCGCATAGTTCGCGTCATTTTCCATAGCCGACTGTTCGGCGGCCTTCGCGGCCTCTTCGGCAGCCTTCCGGCGGAATGTTCCGACTGCGTCGACATCAAGGTTCTTCAGCCGCTCCTCCGACTGCGCAGTCAGCTGCGGAGACAGCTGGAACCGCATCAGGGTGTAGTAGTCGATGAAATCGGCGGCGACATAGACAGTGTCGGCATTACCCCTGTCATCCTTGGTCTTGGCGATGATTGCCGGGCTGCGCCTCATGCTTATGCGCGAAAGGCTGTCCCTGTACTCCGCAACGCCGGCCACCGCCGAGACGTTCCTCGTCGTGTCGATGATCTGGACATGCCCGAGCATGGTCACGTCATTCAGAGCACGGTAGTAATAGACCGAATCGCACCACGCCTCCTCTTTGTCGCTCATAAGATGGACATTGCTGTTGAAGAGGAATATCTCCCGCCCCCTGTCATACCATCCCTGATCGGACGAAAGCATATTCTCCTTATTCCACAAGTCCGTCGCCGACCCGAATGTGGCGAACGCCGTCTCGGAATTGTAATCAAGCTCGCTGGTCTTTACAAAGACGGTGTCCGAAAACATATTCACGTCGTTGCGGAAAGTGAAGAGTTTCTTTTTGGAGTCGTAACTTCCGTCCCGGCTCTCGATGATCTGACCGTCCTTGTCCCGCATCGCCCCGCCGTTCATGAAAAGGGCGACGCTGTCCTTTGTATTATAGTCCAGGTCTCTGGTTCTCAGAATGTTGTTGTCCTTGTCGGTAAGCTGCACCAGAGAGCCTCTGAACTGGGCGAGGTTCTCGTCGATGAGATAGGTCAACCTGTCTCCGGTCAGAACCGTCTCCTCCTGAAGTATGCTGACATTCCCGATGGCGTTGATATACCGCTCATCCACATTCCAGAACGCCGTGTCGCAGAGAAGATAGGTGTTGTTGTGGAAGAATCTCGCCGGACCGATGACTTTACGGTACGAGTTCCCCTCGACATCCACGACCTGCGCCGACTTGGAACTTATGAGAACCACGAGGCTGTCGCTGTCCTCCTGCGTCTGCGCGGCGGTATGGAACGGGAAAAGGCACGTCAGGACGGCGGAAGCCGCGATGACGCGCAGGGACAGGCGCATGTCAGAAAGGATTTTTCTCAACGGAGACATTCAGGTCAGTCTTTACGGCTCTCACCGGAAGTTTCCGGATACCTGATTTTTTCGGAAAGCCCCGGGTGTTCGAATTCGCAGTCCGCGAAAAGAGGGTCAATCGTGATGTATGTCGTGGAAATCTTCTCATTGAGGAATTTCTCAATCGCCTCCATCGAAAGCTTGTTCTTCGCCGCCGAGAGCATCATACTGTAGTCTTCGCTGAAAGAAGCCGGATGGGACGGGATTATCTTGTCCACCCTGATTATCTTATAGACCACCTGACCGCGGGCCTCGTTGTCAAGAGACTCGACCGGGTCCGAGATTCCGCCTTCCGAGAGGCTCTTTATCGCATTGTAGTCCGCCGGCTTCAGCTGATCCTTCTCGAAATATGAGGATCCCGTGTTGGGGTCGGACATCTGTCCGCCGTTCGTCCTCGTCGCCGCGTCCTGCGACCAGAAGCGGGCCGCCATGTCGAAGCTGATGTTGCCGTTCTGAATTTCGGTCTTGAGGCTGTCAAGCGTCTTGAAAGCCTTCTCCTGGTCTTCGATGGTGTATTCCGGCTTGAGAAGGATGTGCCTTGCGTTGAACTGGTCGCCCTTCTTCTCGAGAACCTCAATCAGATGGAATCCGTCGGGAGTCTCGACAATCTGGGAGACCATCCCCGGCTTGAGCGACATCGCCGCATCGGAGAACGCAGGCCAGAAAATCGACTTTGAAGCCATTCCGAGCTCACCTCCGCGTCTTGCACTGCCCGGGTCCTGGGAGTAGATGCGGGCGAGCGTGGAGAATTTCTCGCCTTTCATGATGCGCTCCCTCAGGGCGAGCAGCTTTTCCTTGACGGCAAGCGCGGCGGCCTCCCTGTCAGGATAGACGCATATCTGGCTCAGACGATATTTCTCCGGGACCAGAGGCAGATCCTCGCTGTCCGTCTCCGCGATGAATTTCTCGACGTCATATGGGGTGAGTTCGGGTATCGAGGACGCGACTTTCTGCTGCATCTGCTGGGTGAGGCTCTGTTCCTGGAAAGTCTTGCGCCACTCCTGACGGAGCTTGTACACCGGTTTTCCGAAATATTCCTCGAAGCCCTCGTCTCCTCCGAGGCGGAAGCGCAGTTCATCGATGCGTGAAGAAAGTTCGCTCTCCACCATATCGTTGTTCACCTCGAGAGAGTCGATTCTCGCCTGCATGAGAAAGATTTTGGATTCTATCATCCTTTCCAGAAGTTCGCAGCGCATGTTCCTGTCCGAAAGCATGCCGTTCGCCCTCATCATCTTCACCTCGTCCTCGAGCGTGGAAATCTTTATCATCTCCTCTCCCACAACCGCCACGGACTTGTCAATCACCCCGTCCTGATATTTCTGGGCGCAAAGCGCGGTCGGCAACATAAGGGCCGAGGCACATAAAAAAAGATATATCTTTCTCATCTTCACTAATATATTTCAAATTTTCCGTTTTCCCGGGCCTGTTCAAGCAAGTCTTGTTCCAGATTTGACACCAGTTCACGCTTGCGTACGCTCAGGAGTATGTCACGGATGAGCGGAGCCGCATACTCGACCGGAGCGGGCTGCCCGGCCGGAACGAATTCGCGGATGTAGGCCAGACAGAGAAAACCCGTGCCTCCATATTCAATCCAGTCCTTTTTGCGCAGGGCCATGAGTTCGGCGCAGTCTATGCCGAATTCTCCCGCAAGTACGGTCATGTCAATCCACCGCCCCCCGAAATTTTCATATTTTATCGCCGCGGACCACGCCAGAGAGTCCGCAAGACGCATCTGCGCCACCTCGTCCGCGACTATGCTCTCACGGAATTCCCCGAGATACGGAGAATCCGGCGCGACACAGAGAAAGTCCGCTTTCACGACCGGGACCTGGAGCACGAACTTGTCCGGATGCCTCCCGTAGTAATCTTCAATCTGGGCGGGGGTGACGAGAGTGTCGAGACGGTCGTTCACGTAACGCTGCTCGTAACGGTACTTGAGCAGGGACTTGCGGTAATCCTCAAGCTCTTTCGAGACGTCAAGCTCCTCATCGGAAAGCTGCTTCTCGGCAATCTCGAGAAAAACGATGTCGGAAGCCCACGTATTTATGTACTGACGGGCGAGGCGGGTGCTGTCTTCAGCTGAAAGCCCGGAAGGGAGAGCCTTGTCAAGATCGCTTCTGTAGAGTTTCGACTTGCCGACGGAGGCCACGGCCTCGCCCGACATGACATGCTCCACCCAGTCGCAGGACGCAAGCGGGAGAATCAGCGCGCACAGCAGAAGAATCCGGCGGAACTTGTGTTTCATAAATTCAAAATCAAAGGACATAGAATCGACAAAGATAGTGAATTTCTTTCCACGGCGCAATATTTGCGTAAACGATGACCCGTTCAAAAGGCGCACGGCCTTGTTAAAATCCATATCATCTTGAGAACACCGGGAATGAAAACATTGAGTCTGAGACTGGGACTGCTCGGGACGGTTCTGATGCTCTGCTGCGGAACCGTTTCCGCACAAAGCGCCGTTCCCGTATCGGCGGCCGGCGGCGACGGATTCGACGTATTCGTCCCCATCTCGCGATATCTCGGAAACGGGGAGGCCGACAACCTGTCGGCGTGGTTCTCCAACAATGTGGAAATCACGATTCTCGGGGAGTCGAACACTTGCTCACGCCCTCAGGCGCGGCAGATTCTCAAATCGTTTTTCGCGGCCTACACTCCGAGGTCGTTCGAGGTGAGCCACAAGGCCTCGCAGGGGAATATGAAATACGCCGTCGGCGATCTCAAGGCCGGCGGCGAAACATTCTTGGTCACGATTTTCCTCTGCATGAAGGAAAGCTGCTACGACATACACCAGCTGAAAATAGAACGCCTGTAGAACCGTGTCACCGGCGGAATTCCACCACCATCGCGGTCTCCGGAGCGACTGCGGTGCCGTCATCGACGGTGACAGGCTGCCCGGTGAGCACGTCCACACCTTCCCTGAGGGAGGCGGTGATTTCTGAATAATAGCTCCACGGAATCTTCTTCTCCTCATTGGAGTTGTTCACATAGACGAACACGGCGGAGGAGTCGTCGTAGCGGAAGAAGGCGTAGGTGTTGTCGCGTGAAAGAAAGTGAAGGGTGCGCCCGTTGTGGATGACCCCGGCGGTCTTCCTCCAGTTGAACAGCCGGCTCACATAGTCGAACAGCTCGGCCGCCTGACCCGGATAGGTCGCGTTGCCGTCCGTGTTCACGCGCTGGGCTTCGCGCCCCTCACGGGTGAAGAGATTGACACTGTCCCCCGGCCAGCCTCCCGGGAAGTCCACCCTGAGGCCTCCGTGCCCCTGCGAGCGGTCGGCGGAGAGCATCATCAGCTCGTCCCCGGCAAAAATCTGCGGAATGCCGCGCAAGGTCGCCATCAGGGTCATCGCCAGTTTGAATTTCTTCGGATTCCTGCCCACCGCGTCGCCGATGCGGTCGGTGTCGTGGTTGCCGGCGAAAATCAGGACATTGTTGATGTCGGGATAGAGGTAGTCGTGGGAGAGTATGTCATAGACCCTCGTAAGGCCTTTCCCCCAGCCGGCCTCCTCGACAAGACCCGCGCAGAGCGCGTCACGCAGAGGGAAGTCCATCACTGCGGGCAGGTTGGAATTGAATCCGTCGCGGTTGGGCGCATCCTTCTGCCAATAGACGAGCTGAGGGATGGAAGTTGTCCAGCATTCCCCGACTATGTTGAAATTCGGATATTCTTCCGTGACAGCCTTGCACCAGCGCGACATCGGCTCTTTCTCGTTGTACGGGTAGGTGTCCACGCGGAAGCCGTCGAGACCGGCATATTCCGCCCACCACACTGCCCACTGCCTGAAGTAGTTGAGCACGAAAGGGTTGCCCAGGTTCATATCCGGCATCGAAGGCACGAACCAGCCGCTCTCCTGAATCTCGAGGTCTTTCTTAGAGGCGTTGGTGTCCATATTGGCGGAGAAGCAGACATTGGTCTGCGTGTATTCCGGGAACTGATGAATCCAGTCGTGGAAAGGCAGATCCTCCATCCACCAGTGGGCGATGCCGCAATGGTTCGTGACTATGTCCATAATCACCTTCAGCCCCTTCGCGTGAGCCTTGGAGACAAATTCGCGGTAGAGTTCATTGCTTCCCAGACGCGGGTCTATGCGGTAGTAGTCGGTGGCCGCGTAGCCGTGGTAGGACTCCTCCGTGACATTGTCCTCGAGAAGCGGAGTGGACCATATCGCAGTCGCCCCGAGTTCGGAGATGTAGTCCAGATGGTCGATGATGCCCTGGAGGTCGCCGCCGTGCCTCCCGAAGAACGCTCCCCGGTCGGCCTTCTCCGCCGTGTCAGGAGTGGAGTCGTTTGAAGTTTCGCCGTTTGCGAAGCGGTCAGGCATGATGAGATAAATCATGTCCGCACTCGAGAAACTCCCCCTCTGCGCCGAGCCTTCCGCCCTCTCCCCTATCTCATAGGCGCGTTTGAAGCTTTCGCCGTCCCTGCTGAAAACGAGATAATATGTCCCGGATTCGGCTTTCGGGGATATGGCGACGTCGATAAAAATATAGTTCGGGCTGTCCGCCTTGTGGATTCCCGTGATTTTCACGCCTTCCCCGCCTTCGAGCGCGACATCATATCCCGAAATTCCGTCACCCTGCACCATAAGTTGGAGAGGGGTGTTCATTCCGACCCACCACGAAAGCGGTTCGACCCTCCTCACCTGCTCCGCCGAAGCGTCGGCGGTTTCTTCGGGCACGAAGCCCCCGTTTCCTGCACACGAGCCAAGCACAGCTGCTGCCATAATCCAAAATATCCTTTTCATTTGAGCGCGCAAAGTTAAATAAGATTTCTAAACTGCCGTAGTTTTTTATTGTTCGAGGGTGAGCAGACGGAACTCGCCGGCCTTGAGAGGGATGGCGAGAACATTGTCAGAGCCTGGCGTAAGCTGAACGCCGCCGAAAAAGTCGTACCAGGCGCCGCCTGACGGAAGGGAGACATAAGCCGCAGCGACATCCGTGACCCCGAAATTGCCGACGACCACAAAGCTCTGCGAATCAGCCGCAGTGCAGGTCATCGTCCTGACCGTCACGCCGCTGCCGACAGACCAGCTGAACTGCGCATCGGAATCGAAGAAGCGCGGATTGTCACGGCGGAATGCAAGCAGGCGTGAATATGTCTCATACAGGGCCTTGCGCTCCGGGACTTCAAGATAGTCCCAGTGGAGAGGCTTGGCTCCGGTGCGGCTCGGGGAGTCGATGGAAATGTCGTAGCCGAGGTCCTCGAATTGCCAGAGCATCTTCGGACCCGGAACAAGCAGCGAGAACGCTGCGTTGAGTTCCTCGCGCTTCATCCTTGCCGCGAGGTCGGAAGTGATGCCGTTCCCCCATTTGAGTGACTTGTAAGCCGTCCTTTCCTCATCGTGGCTCTCCATGAAGCCCACAAGCGAGCCGAACGGCATCGACGAGCTTCCGGTCCACATCCCCGAGAGGTCATCTCCGTCAGAGAGCCAGCCCATGGCCGTCTGGCAGTAGGCATAGTTCATATTACGCCAGAGTTTCACCCCCGCCTCCGCAAGTTCCCTTTCCTCGCGGGTGTCGCAGAAATGCTCGAAAATCACCACCGCCCCCGGAGAGGCCTCAAATACAGCGGAAGCATAGTCCTTCAGAATTGCCACGCGCGAGGCATCATAGTTCGCAGCCGTGCTTTCCGTGCTCTTCTGCTGCGTGAAGCCCTTGGTGAGGTCGAAACGGAAACCGTCGACGTGATACTCGTCGATGAGAAACCTGAGATTCCGCTTTATGTATGACCGGACCTCCGGGTTTTCGTGGTTCCAGTCGTGATATACGGAATATGGATGCGGAGCGTCGACATTGAACCACGGGTTGTTCGCGGCAGTCTTGTTCGCGGCCGCATCCCAGTACATCTTCGCCATCGGATGCACTCCGGTTGCGTGATTATACACCACATCGAGAATCACCGCCATCCCGCGACGGTGGCACTCGTCGATGAAGGCCTTGTAGTGCCCGCGTGTGCCGTACGCCTTGTCGAGGGCGAAGTAGCCGCAGGGATTGTATCCCCAGCTGTCGTTCCCGTCAAATTCCTGTACCGGCATAAGTTCAATGGCGTTCACCCCGAGAGCCTCAAGATAGTCCAGATGCTCTTCCGCTCCTGAAAGGTCGCGGGTGGCGCTGAAATCCCGGAGATGAAGTTCATATATCACAAGGTCGTCCCTGTCCTCAATCTCATAGTCCGTGACTTTCCATTCATACTCCGGACGAGAAGTGCTGAATGCCGACACAAGCCCCGAAGCCCCCGAAGGGTAGGACGGAAGGTCGGGATATGTCGAAGAGGAAATCCATTTGTCGTCGCTGCTGTAGATGATTTCGGAATATGGGTCCGAAAGGCGGAGCGCTTCGCCCTCCGAGTCAATCAGATGGTACTGGAAGCGGTATTCCCGCCCTGAAGTGAGTCCATTGAGGGTGAACCACCAGCATCCGGCACTTTCGTCACGCCTCATCTGCCAGTCGTTGGAAACCTTCCAGCTGTTGAAGTCGCCGACGAGAAAACAATGCGGATAATGCTTCCCGTCCCGGTCCAGGTCCCGCAGCACAAGCGTGACCGTGCTGCCGTCGACGATGTTGATTCCGGCCTGCACACCCGAAGGCAGGGCCTCCTCCGTCACGGCCGCCGGAACGAATTCCCTGCCGCTGTCCGTAACCTTGCAGAAAAGGTCGGAGGTCTGCTTCGAGCCGTCGGCGTTGCGGACCACGACGCCGATTTTCGTCACCGCCTCGTCATCCCCCACGCCGAACCACTCGCGCACCGAAGGCTCAAGCGGAAGTTTCCACACGTTTGCGACCCCGGTCTTCTGCCAGCGGCACTTTTCAGTGTTCACCGCCCATTCCGACTGAACATGTTCCCATTCGAGGTTCACAATCCCGATGTGAGCGTAGAGTTCACCCGTGTAGCCCGCAAACGGATAACTGCCGCCGGCCTTGTAGTAGAGCGTGCAGGCCTCGTCCGCAGACGGATTCAGAGGATCGGAGGAAAGCCCGGGCTGCAGGTTTTCGATGTCGGACGGCGGGGTCTCGGGTTCAGCCGACGGACTGTCGGGCTTCGAGCAGGAAAAGAGCAGGGAGAGCGCCGCCGCTGCGGAAAAAAGGATGCGTCTGTTCATTCTTCCGAGTTTTTTGAGAGCCGTCTCTCACATTTGCAGGAGGGCGACTAAAAGGTTCCAGAGAGGCAATTAAAAGGTCCCAGAGATTGGAGCGAAGCGACTCAAGGGGTTTGGGGAATACGGTCCCCAGTGCCCCCAGGGGCTGTCACGAAGTGACTGGGGGTTGAGAAATTAAAGGGGGGTGACACTTTTTAGTCATCCCCCGATGATAATTTACAGTTCAGACAGAACGAACTATTTGATTGAACCTGTCCCCGCGTTGAAGTCGAGGGTTACAATCTGTCCGGAAGTCACGGCCACTGCAGCCTGGTCGTCGCCTGCGGCGCGATACTCGATCTTGCCGTCATAGATGTTGAACTCACGATGCCACCAGTTGCCGGTCGCCGCCTCCAAGACGGACTTCGCATACATACGGAGATTGCCCGCAGCCGTAGTCGTCACGGTTAATGTCTCGCCTGCAACCTCGAAAGGATATTTCTCCTCATCCCATCCGCCGAAGGCGTCGCCTATACCGCAGACCTCAGCATTGTGGACATTGATTATGCTGTTCTTGAAATCCACCTCAATCATATAGAGACCGCTCTCGGCAACCTGACAGTTGGTCTCAGAAATCACATAGCCCTCATTGGTGGTAAGCTGATAGAAATCCTTGCCCCATTCGGTGGCAACTTCAGAGAACTTGAATGACTTGTTCGCCTCAAGATAACGGATTGCCCAGAATGCGCCCGGTTCAGAATGTGCCGGAATCATCGCGACTTCATCACCAGGGAGATTCCAGCCCTTGATGCCTTCGCCAATGAGATAGCAGGCTGTCGGAAGTTCAGACTCCTTGGTGAGCGTGACATTGTAGGCGAAAGAATCGGCGAGACCGCCGTTTTTCGGGGTGTAGGTGAGAACCACCGTGTACAGACCCGCCTTTTCGCCGATGACGATGTTGTCGCCGTTGATGGAAAGTTTTCCGTCAGTCTGGGCGAGAGAAACCTCCGCCTTCACGATTCCGTCTTCGTCGAGGTTGATTTTCCAGCCATGGCAGGAAGCGAACTTGAATGTGCCGTTGGCGGAGAAGTCAAGGTCAGTCCAAGTGTAGGTGATGACTCCCGTGGCTGCATCGCGGACCGCCTCGCCCGTTGTGAATCCCCAGCCGTTGCAGCCGCCGCGGACACCGAAATCAGCCTTATGGATGATAATCTGGGCATTCTTGAGGTCTTTCTCAGCATTGTTGTCGAGCACGATGTGATAGAGGCCGCTCTCGGCGACTTTCAGTGCCGGCGCGTCTTCGCCGATGATGAGTTCGCCCTGAAGAATCATCATATCCGGGTTGTCGGCAAAGTTCTTTCCCGGATTTTCTTCAGTGCCGAGGCCGTAGTTCACCTCCGTGAGGTTTGCTCCGTAGAAAGTCTTCGCGCCTGCCTGATTCTCGATGAGAGCGAACTCCTTTCCGCCCTCAAGGTAGATGTATTTTTCATACATGCCGGTGCGGACGGCCTTGGTGACCTCATTGAAGCCGGCAGACATCGCGTTGACTGGGAGCACCTTGTCAGCAGCTCCAGTGGCTTCGCCGTAAACATAGAAACCGTCAAGGGTCAGGTTGTCGAAATCGATTTCCGTTCCCTTCTTTTCGCAAGACGAAAAGCCCGCGAGAAGTGCGAGAGATGCGATAAGATAAAGAATCCTTTTCATAATCTGTGTGATTAAAGTGTTGGTAATTAATTATTTGGTATTCAATATATTCTGAATATACGACCCGTTGACTACAGATTCTCGTAGCCCGGAGTCTGTGTCCATATCTTCTGTCCCGTCGTCTCGTCAATCAGAGACTTTTCAAGAACTGAATATGGAATCGGGAACCATTTGCGCACGGCGGTCTTGGCGCTTGAGGCGACGTACTGCACATCGTTGAACTTGCCGTAACGGATGAGGTCGCGCCTGCGGACCATCTCCCAGCTGAATTCCCTGCCCCTCTCCGCGAGCACTTCATCGAGAGTCCATCCGTTCACATCCCCGTAGGCATCCTTGAAGGCCTGCTCCGGGTCGGAATCGTAGGCGAAGCAGCGGCGGAGGTATGTCGAGAACTCCGGAAGCGAAGTCACCGCCGCAACTGAACCCGCACCTCCGCGCAGCACCGCCTCAATCTTCATCCAGAGCACGTCGGCATAGCGGATGACTGGCAGGTCGTTCTCGCAGTACTTGTAGGTGCCGGTCTTGTCCATTTCCCATTTGTTGAGCCGCGCTCCGTCGAAGTTGCTTGCGTCGCGGATGTTCGTGATACCCACATGAAGCTCGGTCGGAGTCCCCTTGGGATTGTCGGCGTCCACGACTTTCGAATCGAGGTAGAGTTCGGTGGTGCTGCCTTTCTTGTGCACCGGACCCACGAACCAGCCCCAGGTCTTCGTGTTGCCGGTCCCCTGAAGTTCCGTGCCCGGACCGCGGAGGTCGCTATTGTAATAGCCCCTCATCTTGCTGTTGTCCAGCATGTCCTTCTCGGAAACTGCCGCCGCCGTCTTTGACTTGAAGATGTCCAGGAAGGAAGGACGGGCGCAGAAGCCGTTCCAAGTGTCGAGAATGGTGCCGTAGTAGTACTGGATGCCGTAGTGATGGGTGTTGTACGGTATGCGGAGCTTGTTCTTCACCTTGCCTGAATCGTGCTCGTCGTCGGTGAGACCGTTCTCCACGATGGCGAATATCGTCTCCCTGCTGTCTTCGTTGAAGAGGGCGAAATTGTGGAAATAGTCCTGTTCGATGGTGTAGGAGCCGGAATTTATCACATTGTCGCAGCAGCGGACGCAGTTGTCGTAGAACGAACCGCTGTACTGCGAAGGCTTCTCCACGGTCTTGAACACATTGTCCGCAGTGCATCCGTAACTCTCGGCATTGAGGTAGAGGCGGGCGAGAAGGGCGTATGCGAAGCCCTGGGTGGTGCGGCCGTAGTTCGCCGCACGGTTCGCGTCATTCACGACCGCCATGTTCGGAGCATTTTTCTCGAGCGTGGCGACAAGATGCGACCAGACTTCCTCAGGCTCGAGAAGCGGTCCGGTGACCTCTTCGAACTGCTCGGTGTAAGGGATGCGGCCGAAGCACTCGAACATCTGGTAGAAGTAGTAGGAGCGCATCACCTCCACCTCGCCGAGGTACTGGTTATAGACCGCCTCTGACATCGACTCCCTGTAGTCGTTGAGGTTCTTGATGATCTGGTTGCACTGGACGGCGCCGGCCACGGTGATGTTCCAGACCTCCTTGAGCGCGTCACCCCTGTGGTCCCAGGTGTGGTCGTTCTGCTTGAGCCAATAGCCCCCGTCGTTCCAGTCCTTCGCACCGTTGCGGGGCACGCAGAGACCCTCGTCCGCAGTGATGGTCACCAGACCCCAGTAGCCCCAGTGGTCGTGGGTGTATTTCACATTCGCGTAAATCTGTCCCACGACCCTGATGACATTGTCTTCATTGGTCATCATATCCTCGACGGTCGGGTTGCCGTAGTTGACTTCGTCAAGCATATTGCAGCCTGCGGAGAAAAGAACGGCCGCAGCCGCAATCGCATATATAATCTTTTTCATATTCTTCTGTCCTCCTCTATTTGAATGATATGTTGACTCCGAGAAGCACCGTGGCCACCGTAGGGTAGAAGTCGCAGAAGTCTATGCCCGGACTCCAGACGCCGGTGGTGTCCACTTCCGGGTCCTGTCCGCTGTAGGCGGTGATGGTGGCGAAATTCTGCCCGGTGACATAGATCCTGAGACTGTTCACGAGGGATGTCTCCTTGAACTTGAAGTTATATCCGATTGTGACATTGTCGATTTTGAGGTAGGAGCCGTTCTCGAGGTAGTAGTCCGAGAACTGTTCCTTGTTGGTGAGAACCACGCCTTTGTCCGTCTTGACATCCTTCATGAAGAAATTGTCAGTCGCGGCGGCCATAGGGCCGTATGCCCAGCGGGTGAGATTGAAAATCTTATTCCCCACGACACCCCTCATGAAAATCGACAGATCGAGGTTCTTGTATCTCACGGTGTTGTTCCACCCGAAGGTGAACCACGGCTGGGCGCTTCCCAGTTTCTGGCGGTAGCCCTCGGCGGCTCCGGAAGAGTCAATCACACCGCCGGCAGGGGTGGAATAGTACCATGTGCCGTCCTTGATTGCGAGGAATTTGTAGCCGTAGAATGTGCCGACGGACTCCTTTTCGGTGAGAATCTGGGTGTTGGTGTTCATTATTCCCGTCTCGCTCACCGAGCCGGAAGTGGTCTCCTTGTAATTGAACCCCTTAGATGCGTCAGAAAGTTTGGTGATGACGTTGTGGTTGTAGGCGATTGTCGGAGTGGTGACCCAGGTCCAGTCGCGGGTTTTCACCGGGACTCCGCTTATGGAGAGTTCCACGCCGTAGCTGTTCATCCTTCCGGCATTGGCGAGAAGGGTGGAGTACTGATACGGAGGAGTCGGCACCTCATAGTCCCAGAGAAGGTCCCGGGTCTGGCGGAAATACGCGTCGAAACTTCCGTAGAGGCGGTTGCCGAGGAAGGCGTAGTCGAGACCGAGGTTGTATTCATACTTTTTCTCCCATCTCAGGTCAGGGTTCACGTTCTGACCCACTCCGTAGGTGTAGACATATTTGCCGTTGTACCAGAATGTTCCGCCGTTGGTGAGCATCATCACTGACTTGAGGTCGGAGGCGAGGTTGTTTCCGGTCACGCCGAATCCGAGACGGAGCTTCAGGTCATCGACTCCCTTGACGCCCCGCATAAAGTCCTCGCCCGTGATTCTCCATCCGAGACTCACCGCAGGAAACCAGCCCCACTTGTTGTTCGCGCCGAAGCGGGAGGAACCCTCGCGGCGGACTGAAGCGGAAAGAAGATATTTCTCGGCGTAGTTGTAGTTGGCTCTCGCGAAGAAGGCTGCGAGAGTGTTGGAATTGCGTGAAGATGAGGCTTTGAGATATGTCTTCTCCGCGTCTCCGTTGCCAATCTGGTAGTATTTCATGCTCTCCGTAGGGAAGCCCTTGTTCTCCACGGACATCTCGTCGTTCAGGAAGTTCTGCCAGGAGAAGCCTGCGACGGCGGAGACGTTGTGGCGGCCGAAAGAACGGACATAGTCGACCGTGGCCTCGAAAAGCCTGTTGAAACTGCGTGAAGTCGAACGTCCGGCCTTTCCGGAGCCCTCGACATCGGTGGTTATCTGCCGGTTGGACCAGTATGAAGCATTGTCGCCTTCCTCAATCGCTCCGAAAGCGTTGATTTTCAAGCCTTCGACAGGAAGGATGTTGAGAGTCGCCTTCACCGAGCCTCTGAAATAGTTGCCGGTCTGGTAGGACTCTTTCTGATTCATATTCTCCACAGGATTGCTCTGGCCCGTCCCCTGAGGGTTGTAGTAGCCGGAGACGGTGGAGGAGTCGTAAATCGGCATGGTCGGGTTGAGGATGGCGGCCTGCTTGAAGTCTCCGCAGAAATAGTCGTTGCGGTAGTGCATATAGGACAGGTCGTAGTTGAGGTCGAGCCAGCCTTTGAGGGCTTTCTGCGAAGCGGCGATTTTGGCAATCACCTCATTCCTTTCGTTGTTCCGGGCGATGCCCTCGGCATCTTTCCAGTTTATGGAAGCACGGTAGCTGAACTTGCTCGAAGACCCGGTGATGGCGAGATTGTGGTTCTGGGTGAAAGCGGCTTTGCGGGTGATTTCGCCCATCCAGTCCGTGCGGTACGGGTCGCCGTTTTCGTCGCGGTAGATAAGAGGGGTGATGACTCCGCCCGTGGTCTCCGCAATGTTGATGAACTCGTCAGGAGTTGCCATTCCCGTCTTGCCGTTGCGCATTGAGACGGAAGCGTAGCCGGAGTAGTCCACCTGGGTGGTCGCGACGTCGCTGAAGTTGCCGCCGCGCTTGGTGGTGATGATAATCACGCCGTTGGTTCCCCGGGTTCCGTAGATTGCCGCTGCGGAGCCGTCCTTGAGCACGTCCATAGAGGCGATTTCGTCCGGGGAGATGTTGTCGATGTTGCTCACCGGCACTCCGTCGACGATGTAGAGAGGGGATGTGCCCGCACCCTTGTCGAGCGTGGAGAATCCGCGAATCTGCACGCTGTAGCCGGTGCTTGTCGGATCAGATGTGGTGCGGATGATGTTGAGTCCCGCGACCTTGCCCTGAAGCAGACCCATAGGACTGCTCTTCACTCCGGCATTGAAGTCCTCGGCCTTGATTGAGGCGACGGAGCCTGTGACTTCCTTCTTCTTCTGGGAGCCGTAGCCGATTGCGACGGCCTCGTCGAGAAAGACGCTGTCCTCCTTGAGAACGACCGTGGCAGGCACTTCGGAGGCTTTGAATGTCACTGTGGCGTAGCCTATGCAGCTGAACTCGACGACCGCCTCCGGAGAAGCGACATTGAAGACATAGTCGCCGTCAACGCCTGTGGAAACGCCGTTGGAAGTGCCCTGCTCGATGACAGTCGCTCCGATGACAGGTCCTGTCGCATCGGTCACCACGCCGCGGACCTCGAAACCTGTCTGGGCGGAGAGCGAGAATGCGGACGCGAGCCCCGCCAAAAGTATGATTATACGCTTCATATTATAATTTATGGTTAGTTTGTCATTTTCTTAAGCCTCTTCCTTAAGCCTCTTCCGATCCGTCACCGCTTCCATCTTTCACGAAGGCCACGCTGACAGCCGCACAGAGCATCAGCGCCCCGGCGAGGGCGAGCATCGCGACAGCGTTGCCGCTGAAGACGTATTTGACTATGACCCCGCCGAGAAGTCCCATGCAGATTTGCGGGATGACGATGGTGAAGTTGAAGATTCCCATATATGCCCCGGCGCTGTTCGCGTCGATGGCGCGTGAGAGGATGGAGTACGGCATCGCGAGTATGCCTGCCCAGGCTATGCCGATGCCGACCATCGGAAGCATCAGGAGATACTGGTTATGAATCAGGGAAAGCCCGAGGAAACCGAGCGCCCCGCAGGCGAGGGTGACGGCATAGACGGTCTTGTTGCCGCAGCGGGAGGCAATCCGGGTCATGAACAGGGCCATTATGCAGGCAGGGACGGGATAAACCGCATTGAGAACGCCCACCCAGGTGGCCGTCGCGCCTTCTGCGAGAACCGCTCCGGAGTTGTCCGTGACCACCCCGGTGATTGCCGGCTTGAGATAGTTCCACATGAGGAAGAGCGCCGCCCACGAGAAGAACTGGGTCACTCCGAGCTGGAGCATCACCTTGGGCGTGCCCTTGAGCAGCCGTATAAAGCCGGTCTTGACAGCAGCACTTTCCGAAACGCTTCCCGGAGTGCCTTCCTGGGCGCCTTCCGGAGCGTCAGAGCCGCCGTTATACAGCGCGAACTCTTCCGGAGGATATTCCTTAACCTTAAAGGATGTTACGAGAACGGAGGCCAGCAGTATTGCCCCCCCCAGATAGTATGAATACGCGATGTGGTCGGAGACGTGCCCCTCCGCGGCCGTGTCGCTCACTCCGCACCAGGTCATAATCAGAGGAAGAAGCGCCCCGACCACCGCCCCGAGGTTAATCAGAAGCGTCTGGACCACGAAGCCTTCGGTCTTCTGGCTGTCGTCGAGCATATCGGTAACAAGGGCTCGGAACGGCTGCATCGTGACATTGAACGACAAGTCCATGAAGAGGAAAATCAGCGCGCCCATCGCAAGCGGGGCGAAGGCCAGAAGTTTCGGGCAGTTCGGCATCAGGACGAGGGAGAGAGCGGAGATTATCGCGCCGGCGAGGATGAACGGGATGCGCCTTCCGAGCCTTGTCCAGGTCTTGTCGGAGAACATCCCCACTATCGGCTGCACGATGAGTCCCGCGACAGGTGCGGCGAGCCAGAAGTAGCTGAGCGAACCGAGGCCCGCGCCGAAAGACTGGAGTATGGTCGATGTGTTGGAGCTCTGGAGCGAATATCCGATCTGAACCCCCATGAAGCCGAAGCTGAGGTTCCAGATCTGCCAGAATGAAAGATGAGGCTTTTTTCTTTTCATCAGTGGTCAGTTTGTCGTCAACCGTCATCCACGCAGCCGGTCCGGCTTACGATATGGAAGCGATTGTGGCGGTTTCAGTGTCTCAATGTCATCAAATCTTCGCGAATATATGAATTTTATAATCAATTAAGGCATATCAGCGATGAACGGGGGACATATCCGGATGAACGGCAAATTTTCCGTGACGAATGGATTGATATTCCCGGATTTTTCCTACCTTGCGTGCGCTGACCGCATACCGCCCCCGCAGACGACGGGGTGCGTAACAGGAACATGAGAAAAGACACTAAAATCAACGCGCTGATTATCACCGCATTCGCGCTCGCGCACGCTGCAGTGGCCTATGCCCTCGGAGTGTTCGGAGTCAGTGATGAACTGATGCTGACCCTGCTCACGATGGCGATGACCGTCGTGCTTTGCCTGCGGCGCAATCTCAACATAGAAATCACCGCCGCCTGCGTCATCATCGTGAATGTAGCCGGCTTCCTCATAGGGACCCGGGGCGGCGCACTGCTCGGGGAAGTGATGCATAACCCCGTGGCGGCCAGTTCGATGGTGACGTTCATCACAACACTCATACTCGGATGGGGGACGACGGCGGTCTCGAAGGTCTTCTCACGCAGAGTCCACGACAGCGGGAATGCGGAGATTTCGGGGACGCAGATCCGGGTGCTCGTTCTCGCTTTCGCGCTCATATTCCTCCTCCGGCTCCTGGTCTTCATCTTCTCCTCCTCCGGCAGAAATCCGTGGAGCACCCTCGAAATCCTGTCGATGATTCTGTCGAACTCGGCGGCGATAATAGTCCTCATCTGCGTGAACATCATATTCATACGGTTCCGTGACCGGATTACGGAAGGGGTCGGGCGGAACAGCTGGTGGTTCATATTCATCATCTTCCTGCTCATCACCTCGCAGATGGTCGCCTACATCGTCAGCCTCTCCCCGGAGAGCATCATCCGGCCGGATGCCTCGGCAGATTTCATCCAGCTCTGCGTTCTCTGTCTTGTCACCGAAATATCGGCCTACTGCATAATCTATCTTGCGAACCATTCCATCGAAATCCAGCAGGCGATGAGGACGGAAAAGGAGAAACGCCACTACGCACAGTTCCGCTACGAGAAGCTCAAGCAGCAGGTGAACCCGCATTTCCTTTTCAACTCGCTGAACGTGCTGGATTCTCTCGTGACGGAGGGGAGGAATGCGGAGGCGAGCGAATTCATACATAAGCTGGCCGGGCTTTACAGGTATATGATACGCAACGAGGAGGAGAGGCTCGTGCCGCTGGGCAGCGAAATGGAGTTCGTGGAGGCGTTCACGGATTTGATGAAGACGCGGTTTCCGAAAGGTTTCGAGGTGAAGGAGGAAATCGACGCGGACGATTTGACGAAGAAGGTGCCTCCGTGCGCGGTGCAGATGCTTGTGGAGAACGCGTTCAAGCACAACGCCGTTTCTGAGGGGCGGCCTCTGAAAATCCTGCTGCGTTCGGCCGGCGGAGGTCTCGAAGTGCGTAACGACCTGATTCCGAGGGCTTCCAAAGGTCCGTCGACCGGAGTGGGGCTGAAATACATCCGGCAGCAGTATTCCGATCTTGACGGCGGAGAAGTCATAATCGTGGAGACGGAGAGCGAATATGTCGTCAGGTTGCCTTTGATATGAGAAAGGGGCTTTGTCTTGAATGAAACTGTCCCGGATATTAAGAATATGATGATTTGAGGATATGAAAGTACTGATAGTCGAAGACGAGGTGATGGCGCGGCGGGCGCTGGCAAGGATGCTTGAGAGCCGGTATCCGCAGATGCGGATTGTCGGATGCACGGCTTCCGTCGCGGAGACTGTGCAGTGGCTGACGGAACATTCTTCGGCGAACGGAGCCGGAATGCACGGCGGATGGGTGCAGGACAACGGGGCTGACGTGATATTTATGGACGTGGAGCTTTCTGACGGCAACTGTTTCGAGATTTTCAGACAGGTCCCCATCAGGGCCAAAGTCATAATGACCACGGCCTACGACAACTACGCCATCAAGGCTTTCGAGGCCGGTTCGCTGGACTATCTCCTCAAGCCGGTCAGCCCCGCCGAACTCGACCGGGCCGTGAACCGCGCGCTTCAGGGCCCGGGCCACGCCGACTTCGACTCGGTCCTCAGAAAAGCCGATGAAGGACGGCGCAGGGAAAGGTTCATAGTCCGCCTGAACGACCGCATAGTCCCCGTGAATGTCGTGGACATCGCATATTTCTGCTCGGAGGAGAAGAGCAATTTCCTCTACACATTCGACGGCAGGAAGTTCATCGTGGACTCGACTCTCGACATCATCGCGGACGAACTGTCGGAGGACAGCTTTTTCCGGGTGTCGCGCAGCTGCATCATATCGGTGAAAGCCATCCAGAGTCTGGTCAAACAGGCGAACGGGCGGCTTCAGATTGTCCCGAACCCGCCCGTCCCGTTCGAAATCGCCGTCTCCCGCTCCAGGGTTGACGACTTCATGGTCTGGATCTCAAAGTAGCTGACGGACTCCTATTTGGAGCCGGCGAAGATGTCCTTGATGCTGCCAAGTGAGGAGAGCATATTGGAGGCCTCGTAAGGCAGATAGACGGTCTTGTTGTCCTTGCCGCTGACCATCTCCTTGAGTGTGTCGATGTACTTGACAGCCAGCATGTAGGCGGCAGGATCCGTCTTCGCGGAGGCGACCGCCTCGGCGACGAGCCTTATCGCGTTCGCCTCGGCCTCAGCCTGAAGCACCTTGGCCTTGGCCTCACCCTCGGCGCGGAGAATCTGCGCAGTCTTTTCCGCCTCGGCATTGTTGATTTCAGACGCCTTGTCACCCTCGGACTTGAGGATTGCGGACTTCTTCTCGCCCTCGGCGCGGAGAATCTCGGCACGCCTCATACGCTCGGCCTGCATCTGCATCTCCATAGACTCGCGCACGCTGTCCGGAGGGGTTATGTCCTGCAGTTCGACGCGGTTCACCTTCACTCCCCACTTGTTCGTCGCGTCGTCAAGCACGGCGCGGAGCTTTGAGTTGATTGTGTCGCGCGAGGTGAGCGTCTCGTCAAGTTCCAGTTCGCCTATGACATTTCGCAGGGTAGTCTGGGTGAGTTTCTCGATTGCATTCGGAAGATTGTCGATTTCATAGACCGACTTCTTCGGATCGACAATCTGGAAATAGAGCAGCGCATTGATCTGCGTGCTGACATTGTCCTTGGTAATCACCGTCTGTTTCGGAAAGTCATAGACCTGTTCGCGGAGGTCGATGACGGACGAATTTGTCATCTTGACTATAGGCTCGCCCCCGAAGGCCGAAGATGTTATCTTTCTGGAAGTCACCACCTTGGCCTTGTCGATGATAGGCCAGATAATCTGGATTCCCGGGCTGAGCACCCTGTCAAATTTTCCGAGTCTCTCGACGACACGGGTTTCCGACTGCGGGATAATCTTGATACCCCGAAGGATGTAAATCACGACGATTGCCGCGACCACGATAAGTGCGATTGTTCCTGCTGGCAACATATTCCGTAAATTTTAATTATGTGTGTATATTCTTTTTCGAGGATATATTTTTCCCGGGGATACATATTGTTCAGGAATATACCCTACTCCGCGGACTCCGTCCTTTTCGTCCGGACGGTCAGGATTATGCTGTCGTAGGAAACGATGATTACCTTCGCCCCCACAGGCACGTCCTGCCTCGGCTCGTTATCCTCCTCGCGCGCGAGCACCGCCTGCCATTCGTCTCCGTCAATCTTCACACGGCCGACATCCTCCGCCGGAATCATCTCGATGACGGTGGCCTCGCGCCCGATGAGGCTCTCCATGTTGGACTTGTAGCCGCCCTTGCGCTCGGCACGCCGTGAAAGCACTTTCAGAGCGAAAGGACGCACGAAGATGAAGGAGAGCAGCGAGCCGATGACAAAAAGGCCGATCTGCCAGTTGACAGTTTCGGGGGCGATTGCCGCCAGCACGCAGCTGAGAAGACAACCGATTGAGAGGCAGGCCGCCGCAAAGCCAGGTGTGAAGATTTCCACAAGGAAGAGCAGCAGAGCCGCGAGCATCCAGATGAGCCAGAGATCCATAAATTCAAAAAAAATTACCGTTCAAAAATCTTTCAAAGATACAAAAAATTTTACCATGAGACCTCGCCGCCGAAGATGAATTTTTCGGCGGTCATGCCATTGCCTGAAGGTTTGGTTGCAGTGCCCGCGATGTCGGAGAGACCTGGCCAGTCGCTGATGCTGTAGCTGTCCTTGACCCCGTCGGGAGCCAGCGGGAAGAAGCTGAACTCGCCGCCGATTTTCTCCTCGATTTCAGAGACGGAGCAGATGTAGTCCGCGAGCGGCGGAAGGGCAGCCAATTTTTCTCCCGTGAAATTCTGCGGGAACCAGAAGCCTATGGCCATGACCTCATCGGCGGAACATTTCCAGACAGGCTTTCCGGTTGAGCCTTTCTTTGTCCTCAGCACTAATTTATAACGCGCCTCAGGCACGATGCAATCCTTTGATTCAGAAGAAGTAGTGCCCCAGTTACAAGCATCTTTCAATGACCACGAATCATCGCCATAGAAACAACCGACCACGACATAAAGAGTGTCGCTGCACCGCCACTGATTTGGAAGAATGTTCTCCACCATATCCCAATGCGAATCCGAATCCGTTTGATTCAGATACGACTCTGGAGCAATGTTGGTAGGATAGAAAGTCTGCACATTAAGGTCAATAGGATTTGTTTTATTTCCGCATCCTCTCTCTGCAGAACGCATGAGGTGTCCTTTTATAACAGTTTTTCCCGTCGGCATCGGAGACCAATAATGATACTTGTCCGTCGGATTTCCTCCATTTGATTCCCAAGGCCAATCACTCCAGTCCTTCGCATAAATTATGGACTGTTCACTTTCTTCGAAAGCCGGATCCGGCCTCCAAGGGTCTTTTGTCGGGCGGGTATATCCTCCCTCCCAATATATCTCATGACAAGGATAGGCCACCCACATCGGGTTGTGACGCCGGATGTCATAGCAGGCCTCGTAGTTGCGGACTTCCTGTTTGGTCTTATAGGTTGTCCCGCGATGATCGACATATTTATAGTCGGCGTTTGCCTTGACCGTCCGCGGCCGCTCGATGTAATCCTTCGTCTCGGGTGTCGGAGTCGGTTCCGGTTCCGGTTCCGGTTCCGGTTCCGGTTCCGGAGGAGACGGCGGGGTCGGCCCCGGGTCGGGTTCTTCGGTGTCAGTGCCCGGCTGCACCTGAGGCTCGCAGGACGGAAGTCCGGAAAGCAGCGCAGCGGCAAGCATGAGAAACAGTGCATATTTCTTCATATTCCAAATCATTTTCAAACAAACATATTTACAATCACCGACAAATCAACGCGTCAGGCGAATATTTACACC
>CAVEDD010000014.1:0-22157 GCA_963614515.1 Treponemataceae bacterium
TGTCCGTCCATATTCAAACCATTTGGAGTCAACGGCAAAGATAAGGATTATTTCCAGCACTTCCGCATTCGGCGGATTTTTACTTCCGCATTCGGCGGATTGGTCGGCAGCAGGGCCGCCGCACCAACAAACGCCCGTTTTTTAGTGCAGTGTTTCGGGGCAGAAAGGGTGCGGCGGGAATGGTATTGAAAGTAGTGTTGAAGAGCCTGGCAGTGCGGCCTGTCATAAAAGGGGCAGTGCAAGGCTTGCGACGAAGACGAACCGCAGCAACCTTTCGGTTGTGAGGATTCGGCTGAGGAGCGTAACGCAGCAATGTCCCTTTTAGGACAGGCTGCCAAAGATGAATCGCATCAAAGGTATTATAATATGTTTAACAAATCTAATGAGCTTATTTATGAGTAAAAAATTGTTCTCATTAGCGCTGTGCCTGCTGATTGGAGCGGGTGCGGCATTCGCTCAGACTGTCAAGGTCGCCGGAACTGTCACGGACAACAACGGTGATCCTGTGGTCAGCGCGGCTGTCCAGCTCAAGGGCAGCACAAGCGTCTATGCAATGACAGACGCTGTCGGGGAATTCTCCCTCGATGTTCCGGGTGACGGCATCCTGACCGTGAGCTGCCTCGGATTCACGACCGTTGAAGTCCCGATTAACGGGCGCAAGACGGTCAGCATCACTCTCAACCCTGACGCGCAGGTGCTTGACGATGTGATTGTCGTAGCCTACGGAACGGTCCGCAGAGAGGCGAACACCGGTTCCGTGACATCGGTCAAGAACGAACAGCTGGCACAGGTGCCGGCGACATCCGTTGACAAGATGCTTTCCGGAAAGATGGCCGGCGTGTCCATCACTTCGGGATCCGGTCAGCCGGGTTCGACTTCGACCATCCGCGTGCGCGGTACATCCTCCATCAACGCCGGCAACGAGCCGCTCTGGGTCGTCGACGGAATCCCCGTGATGGCAAGCGATTTCCGTTCGATGTCGAATACGGGAGACAACAGCGCGTCATCCACGACATTCCTCAACCCGAATGACATAGAATCAATCACCATCCTCAAGGATGCCGCTGCGGCTTCCATCTACGGTTCCCGTGCAGCCAACGGAGTCATCCTCGTGACCACCAAGAGCGGAAAGAAAGGACAGGCAAGGTTCACCGCGAGGGCGAAATTCGGTGCGCAGCAGCTCATCAATGACAACAACATCCGTCCGCTCACCGGTCAGGAACTGCTTGACTACCGCCGCGTATGTGCAATCAACGCCGGCTACAATCCGGACGATCCGTCTTCACAGTATTACTATCCTCAGACCCTGCTTGAAAACGGGGAGACGAACTGGTACAAGGAACTCACCAAGGTCGGCACTCTTCAGGAATACGAAATCAACGCCACCGGAGGCACTGACAGGGCTTCCTACTACACCTCTGTGGCATACCACAAGAACGACGGTGTATTCTACGGCGTTGACTATCAGCGTCTGACCGCCCGTGTAAATGCCGACTTCAAACTCACCGACCGTCTCAAGAGCGGCGCGAAAATCAACCTCAGCTATGCAGACGCGAACTCCGGGCAGATGGGTGACCTCTTCTATGCCAACCCTACCGTGGCGATGTGGACAATCCTTCCGTGGACTCCGATGTACAACGAGGACGGAAGCATAAACGTCAACATCACCGAGAATTCCAAGACCAACCCGAAAGCCAATGCGACATACGACATCGACAACGACAAGGACTACAGGCTTCAGGGTTCCCTCTATCTCGAATGGAAACCGATAAAACAGCTCACTTTCAAGACGAACAACGGACTTGAATTCGTCTATGTGGACTCCAAGCAGTACTGGGCTCCGGAAACCAACGAAGGTACGGCCACGCTCTGGAAATACTGGACAAAAGACGTGCGGTTCACGACATCCAACACCGTCACCTATGATGACAAGTTCGGCGACCACTCCGTCCGACTTCTCGCAGGCCAGGAGGCGATGTTCGACAACATTGACATGCTCGGAGGCAAATCCCCGAACGTCAACCCGCTCATCCCATACCCGAACACTTCAACTGCGGCCGAAGATCAGCTGTCCTACTCTCTCGTTGAGGAGTCGCTCCTTTCATTCTTCGGAGTGGCGGACTACAACTACCTGAACAAATACTATCTTCAGGCATCCGTCCGTGCCGATGGCAGCTCGCTCTTCGGCTCGGCGAACAGATGGGGCGTGTTCTGGTCTGTCGGAGCGTCTTGGAACATCAACAGGGAAAAATGGATGAACTGGTCCAAGGACTGGCTCAGCGCACTCAAGCTCAGGGCTTCCTACGGAGTGAACGGAAACAACAACATCTCCGCATACAGAGCCTACGGCACATACTCCACGCTCCAGTATGCCGCCTACACGGGTATGGCACCGTCAACTCCTGCCAATCCAAATCTCTCCTGGGAGAAGAACAAGACCTGGAATGTCGGAATCGACGGAGGAATCTTCGATGACAGGCTCACCGGAAGTCTGGATGTTTACTACAGGAAGACCACCGACATGCTTCTCTCGAAGCAGGTGCCTTACACCACGGGATTCGGAAGCAACTTCATGAATGTCGGCTCACTGCGCAACAAGGGTATCGAGCTGCAGCTTGAGGGGGTCATCATCCGCAACCACGACTGGAACTGGACGGCAGGCTTCAACATCGCGCTCAACCGCTCAAAGGTCATCGACCTCGCCGGTTCAGAATATCTCACCGTCTCCGATGCACGTGCAAGCTCCAACAGCAGCACGCCTATCAGGATTGTGCCGGGCAAGAGACTCTACACTTTCTACACCCGCGACTACTACGGCGTGAACCCGTCGAACGGAGACCCGCTCTGGTACGACGAGGAGGGCAAACTCACTTCAGACTCGACCAAGGCGCGCTATGTCTATGCCGGTTCCCCCGAGCCGAAGGCTACGGGCGGATTCAACACCACGGTTTCGTGGAAAGGACTCACGCTCTCGGCTTACTTCGAGTTCGTTGCGGGCAACAAAGTCTATGCGAGCGCCAACTGGGACACTGACGGAGCCGGAATGAACGAGAACTGCTCCACAGCTTCTCTGAACTACTGGAAAAATCCGGGTGACACGGGAGTGCAGCCGAAGCCGGTCGCAGGTGCGCCGAAGCGTGCCTATGCCGCCTCCACCCGCCGCATCCAGGACGGAAGCTATACGAGAATCAAAGACATAACCCTTTCATACACGCTTCCGGAGAAAATTCTCAAGCCAATCAAGATGAAAGGCATCCGTGTCTATGTCAGCGCATTGAACCCATACACATTCCACAACATCAAGGGTGTAATGGACCCTGAACTCGGAGCTCTCGGCTACACTATGAGCGCATCGCACTCTATGGTCAAGTCATTTGTCGGCGGCGTTGAAGTTTCATTCTAAAAAGGGAATTCGGTTATGAAAAAAATATTGATATATATGGCGAGTGCGGCTGTTCTTCTGGGAACCGCCGGATGCTCGGATTTCCTCACCAGAGAGCCCAAACTCAAGCAGAGCAGCGAAATCACGCTGTCATCCTACGACGGACTCAACGACGCGACCTGGGGGGCATACTACTACCTGACTTCCAACGGATGGTTCGGAGGCGACTGGGTGACCGACTCGGAGATGCGTTCCGGCAACGGAAAGAAATCCAATTACAAGAACAGCAACCGCTGCATACAGCCTTACACCTGGAACTACACGGAGACATCGACTTCCGCAATCTGGGCGTACTGCTACTATTCCGTGGCTATGGCGAACAATGTAATCGACAACCTCGAAGGCAAGGCCACCGGTGACGTGACGGAGCAGGACCTGAACAACCTCAAGGCGGAATGCCTTTTCATAAGGGCGATTTCACATTTCTGCAATGTGCTCACCTACGGCCAGCCTTACACTTATTGCAAGCAGAACGCCCCCGAAAGTCTCGGCGTCCCTTATGTCTATCACACCGACCCTGACGGGAAACCGGCCCGCGAGACCGTAATCTCCAACTACGAAAACGTCGTCAAGGATTTGCTCGAAGCTGAAAGCATCATCGATCCGGACTATGTCCGCTCGGGAATCGCAGACCCTGCGGCTGCGGTGAACATCCGCACCATCCAGGCGTTCCTCTCTAGGGTTTACCTCTATATGGGCGAATGGCAGAAAGCTGCGGACTACGCGACGCAGGTCATCGCCTGCGGCGACTACAAGCTCTGGTCAAAGGACGAGTACAAGACAGTCTGGGGAGCGGAGAAAGGTTCCGGCGAGGTCATTTTCGAAGTTTACGGCAAACGTACGAACAGCTCCTACGGCAGTTGGGAGGATCTCTCCTACCTCTGCAGTCCTGACGGTTCGGGCGACGCGCAGGCGGCCCAGCCGCTTCTCGACCTCTACGGCGAGGACGATGTGCGTCTCCAGATCTACAAGACCGACTCTAACGGCGAGTCAGGCATCTACTGGACGAACAAATATCCGGGCAAGGGCGACAACAAGGCTCCTGACTGCAACAATGTGGTGATTATCCGTCTTTCCGAGATGTATCTTAACCGCGCCGAGGCCATCATGCACGGAGCGGTCGTGGAAGGTGCGACCGCCGTTTCCGACCTCAACGCAATCTCGCAGCTCCGCGGAGGCGAGACCTACTCTTCAGTCGGACAGACTGACATCGAGACCGAGAGAAGGCTTGAACTGGCGTGGGAAGGCCACTACATCTATGACCTCGCGCGCTGGGGCAAGGGCGTGACCCGTTCCGCATCGGACTACCCTCTCTGCACGAACAACCTCAACGTGAACTTCCCGAACAAGAAATGGGCGCTCCCGATCCCTAAGAGGGAGATTGATTTGAATCCGAACCTTGTACAGAATGAATTGTAAGATTATGAAAAAGATTTTTAGATATATGGCATCGGCTCTTTCAGTTGCGGTCGCGCTTGTCGCCTGCGACAAGAACGACTACCCGGTGTTCAATGACAAGGACGCATTTGTCGCATTCGACGAGGTGGAAGTATCCGTTTCCGAAAAATATACGGAGAAAAATGACGAAGCCGTCGTAAAAGTGCCTGTAACTCTGGCGTCGGTCGCAGGTCTCGAAGAGACTCTCAAATTCGAGATTGTCTCTCCGAAGGAAAAGGCCGCGAAAGAGGGCGAGAACTATGCTCTCGTCACGACATCCGGCACTCTTTCCTTCAATGCCGAGAACAGGACTCAGTACATAGAATTCACGACGATTTATGACGGGGTATATACCGGCGACCTGAAATTCACAATCGTGATTTACGGCAACGACAACATCGCGGTCGGCTCGGAGAACGAGTGCACCGTCACCATCACTGATGAAGACCACCCGCTCGGCTTTATGCTCGGTGACTACACCGTGACCGGAGAGGACAACTGGGACGGAGTGACAAGCTGGACGATGACGCTCACCAAGGACGAGAAAGACGACCACAAGGTCTGGATCAAGAATCTCGCGAACTGGAGCAACTCCCAAGTCATCGCCTACGGCAATGTCAGCGAAGACTTCAGCACACTCAACATTCCTTTCGGACAGGAATTCGAGAGAAAGTATGACGGAGTCACCCCGTCACCGCTTTGGGGACTCACCCCTGATGGTTACTTTGCAAAGAGCGGTTCAGTGGATGTGAAAATCATCACGAGCGGAAGCAGGGTGAGCCTCGACTTCGGAACGGAATACGGTTTCGTAATCCCGGCGATGTCGGACGGCAGTCCGGCAGGATACTACTGTATCGTCTGGCCGGGCATCACAGCCGAGAAAAACTAAAATGCAGATTGAATTATGAAAAAGATATTGTTCAGCATACTTGCAGCGGCGGCCGTGTCCGTCTCCTGCACCAAGTTCGCCGAGGACGCTCCCATCGTTTTCATCGATGCGGAGGTTCCGGAGGTGACTGCCGAGGCCACCGGTGACAACCAGATTTATGTCACCGTGACCGCGAAGCAGAGCACGAGCTTCTTCACTTATGCAGTGATAGAAGGAAAAGCTGCGCAGCTCGATTCAGTCGCGCTGCTCAAGGGGAATTATTCTTCCTCCGCGGTCC
Source organism: Treponemataceae bacterium (assembly GCA_963614515.1). Lineage (GTDB taxonomy): Bacteria > Bacteroidota > Bacteroidia > Bacteroidales > UBA932 > Cryptobacteroides. The sequence goes on from CAVEDD010000014.1 coordinate 6,046, forward strand.
TGGTCGATGACAAGCCGGTGGCGGCGGTGCTCGATTTCGCCGAGACTCCGATTGTCAAGCTTTCTGTCACAGGTCTGACTTCGAACACGACCTACACCGTCTATGCTGTGGCGTCAAACGCCCAGGGCAAGGTTTCGTCAGTAGTCACGGCATCCGCCACCACGACTGACGGCACGGCTCCCCAGCTGATTTACGACAAATACGACAGCGCGGAGAAGGACAGTGTCCTTGCATTCGCCATTCCTTTCGACGACCCTGTTGCGGTCGGCGAGGCTGCCGAAGTGACGGCACATTTCTTCGCCCGCTACGGCGGCACGGATGCTAACGGGTGCTTTGTCGAGCAGAAAAGCGTGACTGTGCCACTTGACAGCCTCGACGCCAAAGGAAATGTTCTCTATGTATATGTCCCTGAAGAGGAGTATGTCCCTGGAGCCTATGTCGCAATCACATACGTCGAGGGCACTGTCGAGAACGCCCTCGGGGCCGGATGCGCGGCGTTTGAGAAAGCGGCTGTCGCATACGATTCAGAAAACCAGGAAGTCGTATGGAACGGCATCTGCGCGCAATATGACAATGTCGCCTTCAAACTTTCTCTCAAACCGGAAGGAGACGGTGAAGCGGACGATGACACTCCGGGAAAAGCCGATGATGAGGGGGATGCAGACGAAGAGGAAAGCAAGTACGAGATATTCTCCGACTGGGAGACACTGGTGATGAAGAGCTACGCCCAGACCAAGTATCCGCTTGCAGGCAGAAAGAAGGCGACCGCAGCCATTTCCGTGGTGGACGGTGACGGAAGGACCGTTTCCTACACCGGGCAGCAGCTCAAGATTGTTGACAACAGTAACGGAATCGTCGGCGTCGCCCTCGACGAAGATCCCGGCTTCGGAACATATGTCTCCTACAAGATTGCCGCGGACTCCGTTCTTGACATCTACGGCAACTCAAACGAGGAGTTTACGGTGACTGACGGATATCTCTGTTCATACGGATATACGCTTGACGACATCATTGGGACATATACCGTCGAAGGTACGAGTTATTGGAGTTCATATGGAATGGACGAGACTGAAAACTGGGTGATAGAGAAAAGCGATGATGCGGAAGAGGGGAACATTATGATAACCACTTATTGGGGTTATGAATGCGACTACCCGATCTACGGCACTTTGGATTGCGACTCGGGAATTCTCTACATTCCTGATTTCCAGAAGTTCAAGACTTTGACGGATTCTGAGGCCGACGGGGCGAAAATCGGAGACCTCTATTTCGCCTGCAACACCAATTCGAGCAATGCCGTACTGCAGATCAAAGTTCCCGCCAAGGGTGTCCTTTCGGGCATAAGCCTGTACTTCGGATACTACTGCGTAGCGGAGGCGGCATACGCCGGCAATAAAGGGTGGTGGAATCTGTTCACGGCGATAAACGGAGAACGCGAATAGCGGAACGGGAATCCCGGTTCCATTTCAAAGGAGACAGCCCCGAAGCAATCCGGAGCGTCTCCTTTTGGCAATATCCGCGGCGGAAAATCCGTCAGGAAACCCGAATATGAAAATACGGTAAATCCATTGATTATGAAAAAGTTATTGTTATCGTTCCTTGTCGGCCTGGCCTCGGCGGCTCTTGCGGCGGCGCAGTCGCCCACGACGACATATCCCTACCTCTACGACCGTTTCACCGAAGGGCAGGTGGTGCTTGACGGGGGCAACAGGGAGTCGAGAAAAATGAACATACACCTTCGGCGGGGTGCTCTGCACTACCTTGACAACGGCATCGTGAAAGAGGCTTTCCTTACCGATGTCGCGGCGGTGGAAATCGGGAACGACATATTCATCCCTGTCTGCGGGCGGATGATGAAGGTCGTGGCAAAGAACGGGAAAGGCTGCATCGCGGAGGAGATACTCGGAGACTTCGAGGGCTCGCAGGAATCGTCCGGGGCCTACGGGGTGTCTTCGACCTCATCCGCCACGATGAAACTCTCCTCAATCCAGACCGACAGTCAGGTGAACCAGAATTATATGAACATCCTGAACGAGAAGGACAACGGAGTGTCGCTCAGGACGGAGCGCAGCTACTACGCGGTCTGCGGGCTGTGGCAGGTGAAGGCGACGAAAAAGGATGTCTCCAACTCCCTTCCGCAGGGGAAGGAGGCGGAGTGGAAGGCATTCCTGAAAGCGCATAAAATCAAATGGAAGAATCCGCTCAGCCTGCTTGAGGTCGTGGATTTTCTCGCAACGCTCTGAATCACGGATTTGCCTGCGCGGGAGTGACGGGCAACTCACGAACACAATGGTACACGGATTATGAACTTCAGAATTATTCGTTTGATTGCCGCAGCAGCGGTGATTGCCGCCGCCGGAGCCTGCGGCGTGAAGGAAGACCCGTTCAATGAGGGGAACAGGGATGACACGGACAGGGAGATTTTCGGCGACGGACTGCCGGACGGAGCCCTGCTCAAGGAGATGAACATCAAGGTGACTCCGGAACTGGGCGAGAGCATCGCGGCAGTGACCGGGGAGGACGGATATGTCCGGCTTTCGGACTACGCCTCCCTCCGAGAACAGGGAGTGGTGCGTATGCGCAGGCTGTTCCCGGATGCTGGCGAGTTCGAGGAGAGGACACGCGCCGAGGGGCTGCATCTGTGGTATGTGCTCAGTTACGATGAAAGAAAGTCAATGACAAGGGCGGCGGCCGGCCTGTCTATTCCGGGAGTGGAGGAAATCGAATACTGCCCGAGAATCGGAATCATCGGCTCGACGGAGATTGTGGAATGCGATTCTCCCGTGTCTGACGATGCCGCGTGTCCGCTTTCAGAAGGTGCCGGAGGTCACGCCCCCGCCGGTGCGGCGGTGTACGCAGCCTCTTCTGGCAGCAGTTCGGCTCCGTTCAATGACCCGAGACTCGGGGAGCAGTGGCACTACTACAACAACGGCTCCGTCTCCTCGTCGGTCAGCGGTTGCGACATCAATGTATATCCGGTCTGGAGGAACTACTCCACCTACGCCAAATACACCGGCGACATCATCGTCGGGGTCGTCGACGGGGGCATAGACTACACCCACGAGGATCTCAGGGACAATATGTGGAAAAATCCCGAGAAGAGCGGCGACAATGTCTATGGCTATAATTTCGCGAGCGGCACCTTCAACATCCACGCGGAAGACCACGGAACCCACGTGGCCGGCACGATTGCGGCCGTGAACAACAACGGCGTCGGGGTCTGCGGAGTGGCCGGAGGCGACTCGAAGGCAGGCATCAAGGGTGCTAAACTGATGTCCTGCCAGATTTTCGACGGAGAGAAGCAGGGGGCAGGTGCGGAAGCCATCAAGTGGAGCGCGGACCACGGAGCGGTCATCTCGCAGAACAGCTGGGGCTATGTGGATGTCACCGAGACACCGTCCTCGCTCAAGGCGGCCGTGGACTATTTCGTGAAATACGCCGGAATCGACGCGGCCGGCAATCAGACAGGCCCGATGAAAGGCGGAATCGTGATCTTCGCCGCCGGCAACGACAATTCGACCGTCTCCGGCAACGAATACGACAAGATTTTGAATGTCAGCGCTGTGGGCGCGGACTACAAACGGGCCTACTACACCAATTACGGAGACTGGTGCGATGTCGCCGCTCCGGGAGGCGATGCCAAGAAGGGCAACTATGTGCTCAGCACCCTGCCGGGAAACAAATACGGCAAGTTGCAGGGCACGTCGATGGCCTGTCCGCACACCTCGGGGGTCGCGGCTCTGCTGCTCTCGCGCTACGGCGGCTCGGGCTACACCTGCGATGCCCTGCGCAAGAGAATCGAGGACAATGTCAGCGACATCTCCGCCCAGAATCCCGGCTACTACCTCGGCAAAGGTCTGCTGAACGCCTACAAGGCAATGGCCGGCAGCGGCGGGCTTGCTCCGGAGGCGCCGACGGGCCTGTCCGTGAGCGCCCGGTCGAACAATATCGACTTTTCAGTGAAGGTGCCGTCGGATTCCGATGACGGCAAGCCTACGGCAATATATGTCTATTATTCCAAGTCCGCGTTCACTTCCACCAAGGGAGTGATGTTCGGAATGTTCTATGTGGAGGATCTCAAGGTGGGACAGACGCTTACGGGGACAGTCTCGGGAGTGGAGTTCAACACGCAGTATTATGTGGCCGCACTCGCCTGCGACCTCGCCGGAAACAAATCCGCGCTCACTTCCGCAGTCACGGTCACGACTGGCGGGAACAACGCGCCGGAGATTGCCGCGAAAACCGAGGTGAATTTCAGACTGAAGCCTCACGAGAGCGCGGTGGCTGAGTTCGAAATCACGGAACCTGACGGACATTTCTACAACATTGAACTCGAACCGGGTTCGCCGGCGGCAGTGCTCGACACCCTCGTCCGCGAGAAGCCGAAGGTGCGGATTACGGCATCCGATGCGCCGACAGGCAGCTACACTGCTTCGCTTACCGTGACTGACATCTACGGACTCGCCTCCACGGCGACTGTCCTCTACGAGATTCTCGAGAATCACAAACCAGTGGTGATCAAGGAACTTGAGGACAGGATTTTCACTTCCAAGGGCGCGGGCACGTTCGAGTTCGACGCATCCGGGAATTTCTATGACGAGGACGGCGAGGAACTGTCATATTCATTCACATTCAGCAACGCGAATGTCGCGAATATGACCTATTCCAAGGGCAAGTTCCTGCTCACTCCGATGAACTACGGAATCTCGGAGATTTCCGTCACGGGAACGGACATCAGGGGCGAAAGCGTCTCGTCTTCGTTCAGAGTGCTGGTGAGCGACGGCTCAAAGGAGGTGACGCTATACCCGAATCCTGTGCGCGAGACCCTCAACCTGCGGGTCGGGGCAGCGTTCTCCGAAGTCTCTCTGAAACTTGTCTCGGCCGCCGGCTCGGTGGTCTTTGACAGGGCGCTCGGGAGCGGAGACCCCTTCGAACCGTTCAAGCTGGATGTTTCCTCCGTCACGGCGGGAGCATACACCGCAGAGGTGACCTATGACGGGAAGTCCGTGAAGTACAACATCGTCAAACTCTGATTTCAATTTATATGAAAACCATATTCAGCATTCTCGGACGACTCCCGGGCAGGAGAGTGTTCTCCGGCTGCCGCGCCGCGAAAATGACAATGCCCGGACTTGCAGTCGCTTTGCTTGCAATTTCTTTCGGGGCGCAGGCTCAGCCGCTTCCATCGCTCCTTGTTCCTTCCGATGCCGCGACCCTCTCCCGTGCCGGAGTCGGAGTCTGCGCTCCGGCCGGGGCGTACGCCCTTGAGAACAATGTGGCGGCGATGTCCCTCTCCCCGCATCGTCTTTACGCCGGAGCGTCGTTCGGAATCTGGCAGCCGGACTATTCCGCGAACAAGACAATCGGGGCGGGGGCGGTCTTCAAGGCGACTGATGCGCTCGCGGTGGGGGCAAGTTTCAAGTATCTCACCTCGCCGTCCTACGACATCGTGACGGAGAGCGGTACCGCCTCCCGCGAAGGTTCGTTCACCCCGAAGGAGTACAACATTGCCCTCGGAGTTTCCTACGCCATCATCCCCTGCCTTTCCGCAGGCCTCACGGCGCGGGTTCTCCGCTCTTCGCTCGCCGCTGACGCGGCCGCAACGGTTTTCGGGGTCGACCTCGGAGTCAGTTTCCGCCTCAAGGGCATCTCAGCGGGAATCTCCGTGAACAATCTCGGAACGAAAGCGAAATACGGAGACAGCGGGTCGTCAGTCACCCAACCTATGCTGCTCAAGGCCGGAGCGGGCTATGAATTCGGGGTCGGGAAATCCCGGCTCGGTTTCTCCGCTGAGGCGGACTGTCTCTTCTCCGGGGCGTTCATGGCGGGAGCGGCGGCGCAATACGGCTGGAACGACTGCATCTTCGCCCGCTGCGGCTACCACTACGGAGACTCCGCCAAAGCCGTCCCGTCCTATGCCTCGGCCGGAATCGGAGTGAAGTTCTTCGGAGTCAGCCTCGATGCCGCCTGGCTGTTCGGCTCGAAGATTCTCCGCAACAGTTTCGGTCTCTCACTCGGCTACGAGTTCTGAGAAATCTTTGATGTGGACGCAGCAGCTGCCCCGAATATACGGAATTTTTCCCGCATCAGTCATTTAGTAATCCTTAACGCTTACTTATTCGAACCTCCCCGTGTAGGCGAGGACGGCGGTGCGGTAGGCTATGAGCGCGTCGATGCGGGCGGAGGCGTCCCTGCGGCAGTCTGTTTCGGCCTGAAGGAGGTCCTGAAGGGGCGCGAGTCCGGCGCTGTAGTTGGAAAGCGCGGCTTCGTAGAGACGGTCGGACTGCGCGAGAGCCTCTTCCGCGAGCTGCCAGTCATCGTAGGCCGCGGTGAGGTCCAGCCAGAGTTTGCCGACCTGAAGGCGGAGCTGCTTTTCGAGGAACTCCCGTTCGTTGACCGCCTTTTCAATCTGCGTGTCAATGCGCTGCGCCTTGCGGGCGGTCTTACCCCAGTCCGAAAGCGGAATTTGGACGAGAGCGAAAGCTATGGTGTTGCAGCGGCCCTTGTCGTAAAGGTTCGAATATCCGGCCGTCGCTCCCACGGAAACCTGCGGGAGAGCCTCCCCCACCGCCATCCGCTTTTCCATCCTCCGGGCTTTCTCCTGAAGGGAGAGCAGCCGCGTTTCCTGCATCCCGTCCACGATTTCATCTTCGTCTCTCCAGTAATGTTCCGGAGAGAGCGGAAGAGACCCGTCGGAGTCGAGAATAATCGAGTCGAGATAAGGGCGCCCGGCCGTCGCCGCAGAGGAAAGGAGGCTGTAATCAATTGATATTGAATTGAACAGGTTCATCCGGGCGAGCCGTATGCCGCTGCGCAGTTTCTTCTTCCCGGCAGCAAGTTCACTGCGCCTGTGCTCGATGCGGAGCAGGTCGGTCTCGGCGGCGAGACCCGAGGAGACGGCCGAGCGGACATTGCTGCAGAGGGTGTCGAGGGTGAGGGAGAGATGTTCGAGGGTCTCCAGCTTGTCTTCAAGCGAAACCACCTGCCACCAGAGGCTGTCCACGGTCTCGCGGGTCTCCCGGCGGCGTATATCTGCCTGAAGATCGGCGGCCTCCACGCCGAGGGCGGCGAGACGGTTGCCGGTGACTATCCTTCCGCCGGCATAGACCGGCTGCAGCGCGGTCACGCCCGCAGACCAGCCTTTCTTGAAGAAGCTGTAGTCGGTCTTCAGCCCGTACATCGAGCAGAGCGACTGGACTCCGTCCGGAATCACTCCACCGTCAAACATGTCTTTCATGCCTATTTCAAGCAGCGGGTTCAGCGCCCAGTAGCCCATCGCATCGGCGGAGACACGCGGGAAGTACTCCGAGAGAGCCTCCTGTTTCCGCAGCTGTGCCGCGCGGACATCCAAAGCCGCATTCTTCGCATAGACACTGTTCTCCAGCGCCCGCTCCCGGCACTCCTCAAGTGTCAGCGGGGTTGCCGGGACATCTCCGCGGACCTTTTCCGATGCGGCCGCCGAACTGACAGCAGCAGAACCCTCAGTTGTCTGCGCCGCAGCGCCCACGGGCAGCAGAACCGCCGCGATGAGGACGGCCGCCGCACACCGTCTGGCAATCGCGGCCGAATATTTTTTCGTCATATATATGTATTTCACCATATTCCTTAAAATTGTCCGGTTTCGGAAAAATTATGCTTCAAGCTGTTCAGAGTCATCGGATAAAACTGCCGGCGACACCCTGTCCGCCCGGCGGAAAATCTGCCAGTATGAAACCGGCATTATCAGCGTTATGAGGATGACGGAAAGCAGCGTACCGAAGCATATCACCACTCCCATCGGCATCCACAGTAAATCTCCGCTGATTATCATCGGCAGCACTCCGAGCGCGGTGGTGCAGGAAGTGAGGAAAATCGGACGCATACGGCGTTTCCCGGCCTCCTCAGCAGCCTCCTTGACACTCAAGCCACGCTCAAACCGGAGTTCCTCGGCATATTCGAACATCAGGATTCCGTTGCGGACGATGATTCCGACAAGGGAAATCAGGCCGAGAACGGCGGTCAGAGAAAAGTCAAGTCCGAAAATCCACAGCCCGAGAGACGCGCCGAAAAGGCAGAGAGTGCTCAGGACGAGGGTCAGCACCGCGAGGGAAATCTTCTTGAAATGGAAGAGCAGGAAGAAGAACAGAATCATCACCGCCGCTATGAACGAAAGGGCGATTTCCGGCCCGACGGAGCCGTTCACACTGTTGAGCCCGCCGAATTTCACGGTGACCCCTTCGGGGATGTCGGCCGATGCGAGATATTTCTTTATCTCCCGGATGGCCGTAGGCTGGCTCTTCCCGTACTTCATGTCAGCCCCGACCACGATGGCCTGTTTCCCGTTGATTCGGGTGAGCGAAGTCGGATTCCACTCCGGAGAGACCGAGGCGACCTGCCGGACAGGGACCGTCACGCCCGGGATTGCAGTGGGCACGAGCGTATTGGAGATGTTCCCGTAGTCGGCGGAGGAATCGAAAGCGGCGGAATAGAGATTCACCGGAATCTCATTGTCGCCCTCACGGAGCGAGGTGATCTGCAGCCCGTTCATCGCCCCGGCAAGGGAAAGGTTCATCAGACTGCGGTTCACGCCCACGCGGGTGGCCTCGTCGCGGTCAAGTTCGAGAGAGACTCCCGGGGTGAACCAGTCCGCGTCGGAATGCACCCACTTGATCATGTCGAGACCTGCCATATAGGCCTTAATCGAATCCGCAACAGCCTGGATCTCATAGTAATCCTCCCCATAGACCTCAACCTCGACCGGAGCGGTGACCCCCTGATAGTCCATCTGCTTTACCCGGATTTCGGCCTCGGGGAAATAATTCTCGAAATATGTCCCGTATTCGTTGAGAAACTCCTCGGTGGCCTTGTTGGATTTGGTGTTCACGATGAGCTGCGCGACATTCTTTCCCGGAAGAATCGGGGCATAGGTGCAGTGGAAACGCGGAGTTCCCGTGCCTATGAACTCGGTGACCGAGGTGACGCGGCTGTCCCTGCGGAGCATCCCGGCAAGGGAATCGGCGACCTCGGCCGTCCTGTCAATTCCGGAGGAAGGGTCGAGGCAGACCTCCACTGCGAACACCGGACGCGCGGCCATAGGCATAAGCTGGATGTTCATCTGCGAGAACATCAGCAGTCCGAGCGCGATTGCCGCCACGCCCGAGAATATGGTCAGCGCAGGATGCCGGAAGCATTTGCCCTGGAGGAAGTCGTAGCCCTTCTGAAGTGAAGAGAACATCCTGTTCTGCGCCCGCGTCAGGAAATTGTCCCCGGAACTCTTCGGAGAAGTGATGAAGCGGGTTTCAAGCGAGGGCACGACAAGCACCGCATAGGCGAGCGAAGTCATCAGGGAGAACGCAATCACCCACGGGAAAGTGGCGATGAAGTCCCCGAGATAGCCCGTTATTATGCCAGTCATCGGGAAGAACATCGCGCTTATCGCGAAAGTCGCCATAAACATCGGCGAGAAAAGTTCCTGAGCGCTGGCCGTCGCCGCCTCCAGACGGGGCATCCCCCGGCCGAGCTTGTCCATATAGCCGTCCATCGTGATTATGGAGTCGTCCACAATCATCCCAAGCACGACAATCAGCGCCGCGAGCGAAACCGTGTTGAGGCAGATGCCGAAAAAGTACATCAGCGCGATGGCCACGGCGGTGCAGACCGGGACTCCAGAAGATGCGATCAGCGCGGAACGCATCGGGAAGAGCAGAAGCATCACGAATATGACCACGAGCATCGAGATGACCAAATCCCTGAGGAACGACCACACGGAATCCCCCACCACTTTCGGCTGGTCGGTGATGCGCGAAACGGTGAGACTCTCCGGCGCGTCGGCCATAAACTCCGCGAGAACCCGGTCCACATCCTTTCCGAACGCCACGATGTTGTTGTCCGGACTCATGCTTATGGAAAGCACGACGGCCGTATTCCCGTTGTAGGTGACAAGCGACGAGGGTTCCTTGACACGCCTTTCGATTGTGGCGACATCTTTCAGCCTGAGCGCCTGCCCGTCCGTGGATGACCAGATTATCTTGTCCGAGAGTTCCTGCTCATCGGTGACTGTCTTTCTCACGTGTACCGGAGAAACAGTGTAATCCGTGGAGAACGTGCCTCCGAGTGCCTGAAGACTTGAAGTTTGATATTCAAGCATCAGGGATGTCGGGGATATGCCGTAGGCCGCGAGCCTGTCCATGTCCACGTTCACCGCAATCTCCTCGCTCTGTGTCCCTATAATCTTGACGCTCGCGAGCTGCGGAATGGTGCGGAGACGGTCGGAAAGGTCGTCGGCATATTCCTTCATCTCCGAATATCCCTTGTCCGTCGATTCGAGAGCCACGAGAACCGAAGTGAGGTCGCTGAAATCGTCGAGAACGACAATCGCGAGCACGCCCGGAGGAAGGGTCTGCTTGAATGAGTTCAGCTGAAGGCGTATCTTCGACCAGGCCTCGTTCTTCTTTTCGGCCGGGACCGTGATGTCGGTGTAAATGTAGCAGATGCCGTCCCGGCTGACGACTTTGGTGTTCTTGCGGCTTATTTCCTTCATCGAGAACAGAAGTTTCTCGAGAGGTTTCCCGACTTCCTCCTCGACCTGTGCGACATCGGCACCGGGATATACGGCGGCGATTAGTCCCTGTTTGATTTCGAATGTCGGAAACTCGTCCTTGTCCATATCGCTCAGGCCGAAAATGCCGCCGGCGATGAGCAGGACGAGGAAAAATATGACTATGTTCTTGTGTTCTATCGCCCCTCGGACGATTTTCGACACAAATCCGGCGCTATGTTCCATCTTCAAGTGTCTCAAGTATTTGACTTGTCGTGCGAATTAGATTTATCCCCGCTCACTCGGAGATTGTCTCGACTTTCATTCCGCCGCTGACCTTGGTCGCGCCCCCGGTGATGAGAAGGTCGCCCTCCGAAAGTCCGGAAAGTATCTTCACGCCCTTGCCGGAGAAGTCTCCGACGGTGACATATTTCTTTACGACGATGTTTCCCCCGCCGACCGTCCATACATAGCGGCCGGTCTTGTCAGCCCGGATGACGGAAGCGGGAATCACCGGGACTTCGCCCGAGCCTTCCGGGGCGGAGCGGAACACGGCCTTGCAAATCATCCCCGGCATAAGTCCGGGAAGCGGCGCGTCGAGCTTCAGCGCACAGTCGTAGCTGTGGGACAGAAGCGAGGCGTCCACACCCTTGCGCACCACACGGGCGCGTACCGGAGTGTCGGACAGAGCCGTCACCGTCACTTCAGCCTCGGCACCCACGGAGCAGGACGCAATCTCGGTTTCAGGGACGGAAATGCTGATTTCCAACGAGTTCAAATCGACGATTTTCGCAATCGGCTGACCAAGCGCGAGATTCTCGCCCTCTTCGGCGAAGATTTCGCTGACCGTCCCGGGGAACGGAGCCTTGACCGAGCAGTCGTCCCCGGCCTTGCGGGCGGTGCGCAGAGCGGCCTTCGCTCTCGCGAGTTCGGTCTCGACCTCCACCAGCTTCACAGTCGGGACGCTCCCGTTGTCTTTCACCGCCTGAAGACGGTCGTAGCCGTCCTGAGCCTGACGCAGAGTGGCCTCGGCGGCGGAGAGCGAACTTTCCACGGTCTCGGAATGAACCCGGGCGACCTGTCCGCCTTTTCCGACGGCACGGCCCTCCCTCGCGTCAATCTTTTCGAGCCTTGCGGGGAACGGCGAAAGGAGCGTCACGCTTTTCGACGCTTCCGCACGCCCCACATAGGTTTTCACGGAAGACGACTCGGCGCACTTCACGCTTTCGACCTTGACTCTCACGGGCGCTCCGCCCGTCTCCTTTTTCCCGCCGCCGTTCGCACAGCCGGCAATCAGCGCCGCTCCGAGCAGCACCGGGAACAATCTGTTTTTCAGTAGTCTCATATTCATCACTCTATTATCTTTTTGTCATATCATATCAAACTTATCTTTCCTTAATATCCCCCTCATCCTGTATATCCCCCCCCTGAAGCGCGCTACATTTGTCCTTCCCCGGCACCCGGAAGCTGCGCATCGCATCTTTCGCAGCTGTCATTTATGAGATAGTCAATCATCTCTTTGTAGGTCGAGAGCACCGCCGCCTTGTCCTTCGCCACAAAATACTGTATCTCAATACCTTTGAGCAGCGTGAGCAGCATCTCCGAGAAGGCCTCCGGGTGGACTCCCTCCTTGAGCGCCCCGATTTCCCTCCCCTTGACGCAGACCTGGAGGAAATAGTCCTTCTCCCAACGGTCGAACACGTCGCGGATTTCACGGACGATGCCGCTGACTCCGTTCGCGCTGTCGGAATACTGGTTGACGGTGAACTGCGGATAGACCCTCATCCCGATGATTAGCGTCATCCTCGCCTTCAGATATTCCTTGAACCTACAAGGCTCCTTTTCGAAACTTTTGGACCAGGTTTCAATAAGTTTCGACTGGACGGCGGCGAACTCCCGCGAGAGAACCTCCCGGAGAATGTCCTGTTTACCGTCGAAATAATAATATACGGAGGTCTTGGTCTTGCCTATGCGCCCCGCGATGTCCTCCAGCGTGGTCTTCTCGTAGCCGTAGCGCTCGAAAAGCTCCACCGCCGCCTCCATAATCTTTTCCTTTGAACTGTTCTTTTCCGACATAATCCCAACTCAAGTTTCGCAAGTATTTAACTTATTGTCTATACTAATCCTTATCTCTCTAATTACCCTCTCAGGCCGGCCGAGGGGGCAGGCGCAAACAAAGCCGATGCCAAAGTTTTATAATTTGAACAATTCGGTAAAATATTCAAACTTCACGGCAGCTGCGATAGTGGCTCCGTAACTCCTATTTTTTGACAGTTACGGAGGAGGTATCGGAAAAATTCAATATCCGATTCTGAAATAGTCAAGCAGTTTCTTGTAATGGTCCTGAGCAGTCAGGCAGGTGTCCGTCAAGTAGCCGGGAGTTGTTTCCCATTCGCGCAGACCCCTGTAATAAAACATCTTAAGCTCATCGGTGATGATGAACGGAACGATGCCGTGATTCAGGCATTCCTTGAACATTATCAATCGTCCGACCCTGCCGTTCCCGTCCTGAAAAGGGTGTATCGACTCAAAACGCTGGTGAAAATCAAGTATATCCTCAAGCCGGAGTGTCTTCCGACCCTTATACTCCCGCAGCAGCATACGAAGTTCAAGTCCCACGCGCTGCGGCAGAGTCGTCTCCTTTCCGCCGACCTCATTGGGCAGCCGTTTGTACTCACCCACCGCAAACCAGGATTTCGACGCATCGGATGTCCCGATCTTCAGCAGACCGTGGAGCTGCTTTATCAGACTTTCAGTCAGAGGGTCCGTGGCGTGGTCGATTATGAAGTCTATGCAGCGGAAATGATTGGTAGTCTCGATGATGTCATCAACTCTCACGGCATCGTCCGTGACTCCTATCGTGTTGGTTTCGAATATATACCGGGTCTGTTCTTCTGTCAGCCGGCTGCCTTCGATATGATTTGAATTATATGTCAGATCAATTTGTGTGCGATGATATATTCCGCCTTTGATTCCGGAATCCTTTTGCTCGCGCAGTGCCTCCAGAAGAGGGGATATCCTGATTTTCGCGTTCCTCCGCCGGGGAAGCTCCGCATCGGCGGGGACACTCCAAGTCTTTCCGACAAGCTTCGCTCCGGTCATTTTCCCCTGAAGGCAATAATTCCTCACCGTGCGTTCAGCGACACCGTGTGTCTTCGCATATTCTTTTGTAGAGATGTAATCCATATACCCGTATCGGCACGAATAAACGACAATGCCTGCGCAAAGTTAAGTTTTCTTGCCGATATCGGCAAGAAAAACCGCCAAACTGCAATCAGATTGTGACACCGGCGGATGTAGCCGACAAAGGCGAATCATAATCCAAGATTTGTTGTATTCAGAATTTTTTATCTTTGCAGAGATTTGAACATTTTGTAAGGCAGATTTGAACATTTTGTAGGATAGATTTGAACATTTTGTAATGGAAAACCGGGGATTATATGTACGGCGCCAATTAGGAGAGACTCTTTCACGAATCAATGAGAAACGTGGTAAGTTACAGGTGATTGTGGGACCGCGACAGGTCGGGAAATCAACAATGATGGATCAGGTTCTTGAAAAAGTGACAATACCATATACCCTGTCCAAGGCCGACGGCGTGAATCCCCAAGACATCGACTGGATACATCGCACCTGGGAATCAGCGAGAAGTCTTATGCGGATCAACAACGAGGAAGAGCGCCTGCTGGTAATCGATGAAATCCAAAAGATTGAAGGATGGAGCGAAAGCGTGAAAGCAGAATGGGATTGGGACACGCACAACAAAGTGAACCTGAAGATAGTCCTGCTGGGGTCATCAAGACTGATGCTCCAATCGGGGTTAAAGGAAAGTTTATTCGGAAGATTTGAACTCATCAGGATGGGTCACTGGTCATATTCGGAGATGTCCGAGGCGTTCGGTCTCACTTTGGATGAATATATCTATTATGGAGGGTATCCCGGCTCTGCAAATCTGATTTCCGATGAAAATCGTTGGAAGAAGTACATCAAAGACAGTATCGCATCTCCGGCAATTGAGAAAGATGTTCTTCAGACAAGCAAAATATACAAACCCATCCTGATGAAGCGGTTGTTTGAACTGGGATGCAAATATTCAGCCGAGGAACTTTCCTTAACCAAAGTGCTCGGGCAGCTGCAGGATGCCGGCAATGTCACCACACTGGCTTCATACCTTGAACTTCTCAATCAATGCCAATTGATTTGCGGATTACAGAAATATGCCAATGACAATGCGAGGAGATACAACTCCGTCCCCAAGTTTCTCGTCTACAACAATGCTCTTCTTTCCGCGTTTCAACGAAAGTCATTCAATACGGCAAGGGAGAATCCTGAGATTTGGGGAAGATGGGTTGAAAGCGCTGTCGGCGCACATCTGCTCTCGCAAGCGGAGGAAGATGACTTCAATATCTATTATTGGCGGGAGCGCGATGACGAGGTTGATTTTATCGTACAGGCTGATGGGGAGTGCATCGCCCTTGAGGTCAAGAGCGGAAGAAGAAGCATGAATAAGGGATTGCCCGAGTTCGCACAGAAATTCAAACCATCACACAGCTATATTATCGGAACAGGTGGGATTCCATTGGAGACATTCCTGAAAAGTTCAATAACGGATCTGCTGTAAAGCCGGCCTTCCCGCACATCTTCTCAATAACGTACTGACCTGAGATTTGTTGTATTCAATATTATTTAATATTTTTGTGAACTGAAAGTGGTGCACAGTAATACTATGAGTTTACAAAATCAACTTCTTCTGGACCTTTACAAGGATAAGGCAAGTGTCTTCACTATGCAGGAGATTGTTATGGCCTATGGCCGGGAGTTGGACAGAGATATGGTGAAGAACAGGATGATCGGCTATGTCAGGAAGGGCGAAATCCTCAACCCCCGGAAAGGAATCTACGCCAAACCGGGGTATGACGAGAAAGAACTTGCCTGTCTTCTCTATACGCCGTCCTACATATCGCTGGAATATGTGCTGCAGAGAGCCGGGATTGTCTTTCAGTACAGCGGGGAGATTACCTCCGTGGGGAATCTGAGCCGGGCGGTTGAAATAGAAGGGAAGGTGTACCGGTATCGGAAAATCAAAAGTGAAATTCTGATTGATACGAGAGGTGTCATCAGCGAAGGCAATGTCAACATCGCTTCTCCGGAAAGGGCATTTCTAGATACCTTGTACTTGAACAGCAACTACTGTTTCGACAATCCCGCCTCTCTGGACAAGCAGAAAGTGTTTTCTCTCCTTCCCATCTACGACAGCAAGACGCTCGGGCAGAGGGTGGCAAAAATTCTCTGATTCCCTTTTGACAATGTTCAAGGCCTTCCCCACCTACGCGTAACTTTTAAAACAGACATTAACAAACACCCCCAGAAATGGTGTTTGTTTTTGAAAATAAGAAATTTATGATAATTTTATCGAGGCATCTGGCTGTTTTTTATCAACACACTTGGCCGATTTCTGTCGAGGCACTTGTCCTTTTGGTTTGCGCAATCATTCCTATGGGATTTATGACCGCGCCGTGATGGCCGCCTACGGGATGGAGCCGCAGGAAATCAAAAAGGGGACGGCCGAGATAGTCGGTCGTCCCCAATATTTTTC
>CAVEDD010000015.1:0-21106 GCA_963614515.1 Treponemataceae bacterium
GGAAGACCCTCACGGACGCATCTGGGTGACGACGGCCAATGCCCTTCTGTCCTTTGTCTGCGATGACGACGGGAATTTCTCCTCCATCTCCTACAGCAGCATCTCACCCGACGGGGGACTTGATTTTTTCAACCACAACGCCTGCCTGTACGTCCAGGACAGGGACTGCATGGCCTTCGGAAGTTTCAGGGGGATACGCTTTTTCAGCTGCACGCCGGCTCCTGCCGGGGAGGACGGAAACTCGTCCCTTGAGATTACGGGGATAAGCGCTGACGGACGGAATGTGCCGCTTTCTGACGAGGTGACCCTTTCCCGGGGAGTCTCGGAACTTGAGATATCCTTTTCGCTTTTTGACTATCTCAATCCTTCGGGGGACATCTACCGCTACAGGATGTATCCTCTCGGAGAGGAGGATTCCGGAGAATGGAGAATCGTGAACGGAGGCGGCAGCAGGGCCGTGTTCAAGGGGTTGAAGCCCGGGCGTTATGTGTTCGAGGTCTATGGGACCCGCAGCGGGGAGGCGCTGGAGGGGGAGAGCCGCCGCCTTGCCGTGAACATCCCCGGCAATCCGTGGCTTTCGTGGTGGGCGTTCCTCATCTATTCCGTCATTCTCGCGGCTGGAATCGTCGTCACTTTCCTCGTCATCCGCAGCAGCTACCGTTTCCGCCGCCGGATTGAGATGGAGAAACTCCAGAAGCAGAAGGCCGAGGAGGTGAATCAGGCGAAACTCCAGTTCTTTACGAATGTCTCCCACGAGTTCCTCACTCCGCTGAGCATAATTCTCGCGTCGGTGGAAAGCATAGAGCCGAGGGACGCGAACGAGAAGAAGCTCTACAATATAATGTCCGTCAACGCGGTGCGTCTGATGAGGCTCGTCCAGCAGGTGCTTGAGTTCCGTAAGGCGGAGAGCGGCAACCTGCGTCTGAAGGTCTCCTACGGCAACCTTGCGCGCTTCATCCGCCACTGCGTCGAGGCCTTCGCCCCTCTTGTACGCAAGCGCAACCTGAAGATTTCCTTCCGCTGCAGTCCGAAGGACATCTTCGGATGGTACGACACCGACAAAATAGACAAGATCGCCTACAATCTCATATCCAATGCGGTGAAATATACCCCCGAGAACGGGAAAATCACCGTCGAACTCAATTCCGTCGAAGACGGACGGTGGGTGGAGATAATCTGCTCGAACGAGGGCAAACTCATGTCCCGGAGCACCATAGCCGGGCTTTTCAGACGGTTCTATGAGGGCGAATACCGCCAGTTCAAGACAATAGGCACGGGAATCGGGCTTTCGCTCGTGAAATCTCTCGTGACCCTCCACAAGGGCAGCATCAGCGTGGAGAGCAACGAAACGGTGCACAACCGCTTCATCGTGCGGCTTCCGGTGTGGAAGGACGCCTACAGCGCGGAGGAAATCGACGAGAGCGCGGGGGAGGAGAGGAATATGCCGCTGGCGCTGACGCTCAACGAAACCGTGGTGAAGAGCGAGGCGGTGGTGCTGTTCGTCGATGACAGCGAGGACCTTACGGAACTTTTCGACGGCATAATGTCTCGCCGTTTCAATGTCCGCACCTGCAACAGCGCCGCCGAGGCCCTGGAGATTCTCGGCAAGGAGCACATTGACGCGGTGGTTTCGGATGTGGCGATGCCGGGGATGGACGGAATGGAACTGTGCTCGCGCATAAAACAGGACAAGACCCTCAGCCACATCCCGGTCATCCTTCTCACGGCGAAAACAGGCGACAATTACAGCATAGAGGGCTACCAGAGCGGGGCGGACGGCTACCTCACCAAACCGTGCAACTACTCCGTCCTTTCGGCGCTGATTCACAACCTGCTGGAAAAGCGGGCGCGTGTGGACGCACTGTCCGAGGACAGGATGGTCTTTGAACTCAAGGATGTGGAATATACCTCGTCCGACAAGGTCTTCCTCCAGAAGGCTATGGATCTCGTGAACGGGCACATCGGAGACTCGGAGTTCGACCTTCCTCAGTTCGCCGAGGCTATGGCCATTTCCCGCACCGTGCTTACGGAGAAGTTCAAGGAACTCGCCGGGACCTCCCCGATGCTTTTCCTTCTGAACGCCCGGCTGCAGGCGGCCTACAGGATGATCAGCGAACGCTCCGACAATTTCAGAGTCTCCGACATCGCCTATTCGGTGGGTTTCAGCGATGCGAAGTATTTCAGCAAGCGTTTCAAGGCGAAGTTCGGCATATCCCCGAAGGAATTGAAGGAAAAGAGCACGGGGACGGGAAACAATTCGGAAAATAATACACCCTGCGGGGACTGATAAGTCCTACCTTGCGGATGAAATGAACCAGTTCCGTTTTGCGGATGAAGATATACCGCCTTGCGGATGAAAATAAATGATGGAGATGAAAAATATCGTGAAATATGCGGCCGTCGCATCGGCGGTGCTGACGGTGTTTGCCGGATGCGGCGACCTGACGGAAGATTTGAATGCTGAACAGCAGGACGTGTCCGGGGTCGAGGTAAGCCCGGCGAGCATAACTCTCAAGGAGGGCGGGAGCTACACCCTCACGGGGACAATCCGCAAGTGGAACGCCACTGCCGGACGTACTCTCGTCTGGTCTTCGGATGACGAAACCATAGCCACGGTGGACGAAAACGGGATCGTGACCGGAGTCGGCATCGGAGAAACGCAGGTCAAGGCAGGTGTCGGCGGAAAGAGCGCCGTCTGCCTCGTCACCGTGGTCAGTTCGCGCGTTCCGGCGGAGTCGGTCAGCATAGACAGGGAACAGCTTCTTGTCGAGACGGGCAAATCCGCAGTCCTTTCGGCGGCGGTTTCCCCTTCCGGCAGCACGGACACAGTCGTATGGTCGTCTTCCGACCCCGAGATCGTGAGCATAGACCCGTCTTCCGGCAAGGCTACGGCCGTCGGATGCGGCTACGCCGAGATTTTCGCCACGGCGGGCGATGTCAGCGCCTCCGTCAAGGTTCTCGCCCGGGGCAATCTCTGGATTTCGCAGCTTGACCCGCTCACGAAGCCTGTCTCTTTCGAGGATTTCGATTTCGAGACCGACACCGTACGCGTGGCGAGGGGCGAGACTGCGACTGTGCAGTTTGTCGTGCACGCCGAAACGGCGCAGGGTGTTCTGACTCCTTCCGTCACGAAATTCGCCCCGGAAGGCTCCGACGGGCTGTCTCTCACGCCGAAAATCTGGTGGGTGAGGGACGTGACGGCATCCGAGCACTGGGACAGCTGGGCTGGAGGCGCGCCTCCGACAAGATACCCGGCCGCGCAGAAGAAGATTCCGGACGCGCTTATGCCGCCGGAAGACTGGAGCGTCTCCCTCTCTGCCGGAGAGAAGTCGGCGTTTTGGATTGAAATCGACATTCCGAGGGATGCCCAGCCGGGGATTTACACCGGTATCGCTTCGGTTAGAGGAACGGACAGCGTGGAACTTCCTTTCACGGTACAGGTCTATGACGTGACCCTTCCCGAAAAACAGACCCTCGATGTGGTGCACTGGATAAACCCGGACCTGAGCGCGATGAACGGAGGAGAAAGCACGGAAATGCACACCGTGTACAGTATGCTCGAGAGCACCGTCATCCCGTTCGTGTCCGGTTATGGCACCAACAGCTTCAAGACCCTATACTTCCACCGTTACGAGACTAATCCGACCCTTGTCAGGAACAGCGCGGGCGAGTACGAGATGCGGGCGGATTTCAGCAGGCTCGGCGCGGAGATCGAGATGTTCGCCCGCGCCTGTCCGGATCTGCATTATGTCCACGGGGAGAACATAGTCGGAAGCAGGTCGAATATGTCAGTGACCGGGATGGAAGTTGACGGAGACGGAAACATCGTCGTGACTGACAACGGGAACGGGACTTATACTCCGAACTATGTGTATGTGAGCCAGAAGGATGCCGGTTACAGCCCGGAGGCCGAGGCCTATGTATCCCTCTATTTCGCCGCACTTCAGGAATACCTCGAATCCAACAAACTCCCCGACGGGCGCAGTTATCTTGACGTCTATCTCCAGACTCTTTTCGACGAGCCGCAGGACGACTATGCGGAAGGCTATATGCACCTCGCGTCCTATGCCCGCAAGGGAGGGCCGAAAATAAAGATTATGGATCCGCTCGAGACTTCGAAAATCAGCGCGGAAAGCATTGATTTCGCCTGCCCGGGATTCTTCCACCTTGAGGGCGAGACCGGCTACGACTGGGCTGAGGGGCAGACGCGGTGGCTCTATCAGTGTATGAGTCCGCAGGGCAGCGGGCTTAACCGTTTCATCCGCATCCCTCTTCTTCCGACAAGGCTGTCCCACTGGCTCAACTACCGCTACGACACGACCGGTTTCCTCCACTGGGGTCTGAACTACTGGGCCGGAGCGAAGACCGGTGACCCGTGGGAGGATGCCGGAGGCTCCTATCCTGCCGGTGACATGTGGATCATCTGGCCGGGCTGTCAGAAAGTCTATCCGTCAATCCGTCTCGCCGCAATGCGCGACGGCATCCGCGACTACGAACTGCTCCGCATGCTCGAACAGGAATCCTCCGCCGAAGCCGACGCACTCTGCCGCCGAGTCGTGACAGACACATACAACTACGTTTCGGACGTGAAGACATTCCGCGCCGAGCGCCGTACCCTCCTCGAACTGCTCTCACGGTAATCCCGGCAGACGGGGACTATTCCAATCCCAGTTCGGCAATGATGCGGTCGAGGCGGGCGTAGCGGTCGAGGGTGAAGAGGATGTAGCGGATGTCAACGCAGACGCATTTGTTGTATCCAGGGGTGTAGGAAGCGTCGCTCGCGAGGGACTCCTTGTTCCCGTCGAAGGCGAGTCCTATGAGTTCTCCCCGTGCGTTGAGGACGGGAGAACCCGAATTTCCTCCCGTTATGTCACAGTCGTTTATGAAATTCACCGGGAAGGATTCCGGGGAGGCCGCCCCGGTTTTGTCTGAAGCTTTGCCGGCCACGGCTTCGCCCCAACGGCCGAACTCGCCGCTTTCAAGAAGCTCTTTCCAGTCATCCCTGAGGCAGAAATCGTAGGTGTCCGGGTCGTGCTTTTCAAGAACTCCGGCGACGGTGCTCCGCCAGCTGCAGCGTACGGCGTCGCGTGGACGCAGGCCGCCGACAGTTCCGTAGGTCAGCCGCATCGTGGAATTTGCGTCCGGATAGACTGGAACGCCCTTGTCGAGGCGCATCCGGTAGAGCGCACGGGTGTATTCACGGTTGAGCGCGTTGATGTCCGGACGGCCTTCGAGAGCCTTCAGGCGGTCATTGAACACAGTAATCTTCACATCCTGAAGGAATCTGAACAGCGGGTCGTCCGAGTACCGCATCTTCCCCTCTTCTCCGGGTCTGCTTCCGGGTTCTCCGTCGTCAAGACCTCCGCACCGTTCCTGAAGGAAATGGAAACCACCGGTGAGGATGCTTCCGTTCCAGAGCGAGTCCGTCAGCGCGGCATAGTCCACCGCTCCCGTGGCTCCGTCCGTGAAATGTTCCGTGACATCCTTTTGAAACTCAGACCAATACTCCCTGTCCACATTGCGCAGGAACATCTCCGCCGAAAATGCGAAAAGCTCTTTCTCGACCCTGAGGTCAATCTCCCTGTAGACAGGAATGACGGATTTCAGCCCGTTGCGCGAGTTCTTCAGCCGTGCCGCAATCAGTGACATCCTGCTCCCCCGCACAAGAGTCTCGCGGAACAGGCAGCGGTTCCGTTCCACATCCGCCACGGCCCTGTATTTCGCGCCGAGCGCCTCCAGAAGGCCTCCCCACCGCTCAGCCCGATCCGGAGAAGCGGCAATCCATTCCGCGAGTTCCGCCTCCTGCGCCCGCTTGTCCGCCTCCACGTCGAACCTGTCGTAGCACTGCACCTCCCCCTCATTAAGTTCCTGCACATTGCTCAGCCCGAAATACCAGTCGGCATACTTCAGCCGCACCTGAGGGTCGGCATCCATCCACCTGCGGGCAATCTCCATCTGTCCTCCCCGCACTTCGTTCGACACCGGCAGAGTCACATCCTTCCGCTCCGTCAGCTTGAACGAGCTTGACCAACGGTCAGTATGTCCCGGGAAGCCCATCACCATATTGAAATCGCCTGGCTCATATCCCTTCAAGGAAATCTTCAGCTTCCGAGCAGACTTCAGAGGCACGTTGTCAGCAGAATATTCCGCAGGCTTTCCGTCCGCCCCGGCATAGACCCGATACATCGCGAAATCGCATTTGTGCTGAGGCCATTCCCAATTGTCTTCATCCCCGCCGAAAGCCGCAATCGAAACCGGAGGCGCGGCGACAAGGCGTATGTCGCTGTAAACCACATACAAGGACAGGTAATATTTCTCTCCCGCCCACATCGAAGCGAGACTTGCCTCATATTCCGGATATTCCCGATTGTATCTTTTCTCGACTTCCCAGCTTATCTTTCTGATTCCAAATGCCTTGCCTTCCGAGCGAAACTTCTCCTCAAGAGCCTTGACTTCCTCAGTGACGTCGATGACTTTTTTCAGGAAATATACTTTCTTTCCGGGGATATGGCGTTCGTCTTCGCTCCTGAGCGCCCAGAACCCGTCCTCAAGAAAGTTCCGCTGCGGCGTGCTGATGCCGTGGACATCCGCGTAGGCGCAGTGGTGGTTCGTGATAAGAAGCCCCTCATCGGAGATTATGCTTCCCGTGCAGGAGAAATCCAGCGCCACGACGGCATCGCTCAAAGTCGTCCCCACCGCGTCCGCATCATAAATCTCCCGCGCCCCGAGCCTGAGTCCCCGGGCTTTCATATCCTTCTCCAAAGCCCTGTCAATCGCGTTTATCATCCACATCCCCTCGTCCGCCGAAGCCGGCAGAAGCGGCGACACCATTAGCGCGAGAACTAAAATTATCCGTTTCATTGTAATGTGTTTTACTTGTTTCCAAGTTATAGTGGTCGATGTTGCGCCCGCCGGACATTGCGTCAGAACAAATCATCCGGATTGGCTGTAAGGAATGTTTCGAGTGGAATGCCGTCAGTGCCCACTGTGCAGAGATGACCCCAGCGGAAAAGCCTGTGATATAACGATTTACGCTATATTACAGACAAAGTTAATAATTTTATTAGATAAACCTAATAATTTTATTAGCGTAACCGGATAATTTTATCCCCGGTGCCGCGGAATCTTATTCCGCGTTTTTGATGCAGCGGAGCTGAACGCCGCTTTCCTCGTGGACATAGACCATAATCAAGCCCCCCGACCCATCGTGAAGACAAACCGGGTGTTTCTCGTGATGTGACCCGACAAAAAGGGGAAGTTCACAGGATGACAACAGCCGGCTGAAATTTCGTAAAATGTTTAAATTTGCCGGACTTATTATATCCTTGCTGAATTTGTATCAATGACAAGAAAAGCATATATAGACATTGCGAAAGCTTTGTGTATAATACTCGTCGTCCTCGGGCATTTCAACCCGTCGTGTACCCCACCCTCAGGCTTCTGGGAACATCTGATAAAAGGAATCTACGCATTCCATATGCCGACCTTCATGTTCCTGAGCGGGCTTCTGTACTCAATGACCGTACACCCTGAGGAAAATTACCTGACATTCATGGCAAGGAAATTAAAGCGGCTGTACGTCCCATATCTCTCCGCTTCAATAATCATCATATCTATCAAACTGGTGACTCAAAGCTTTATGCCTGTCAAAAACACAGTTACCCCCACTGCGTTCCTTGAGTTGTTCTTTTATCCGAGCGCCGCGGTACATCTGTGGTTTTGCTTCACACTACTCTGGACTTTCGCCATTGTAAGGATTGCCGGGAACAAACAGGTGCTCTTGTATTTCCTGCTGACCGGCTCAGCGCTCCTGTGGTTCCTGCCTGTCAGATTTCCGGGGCTGTTCTGCCTTGATCATCTTCCGAAAAATCTCGTATTCTTTGTTCTTGGCTGCATCTTCGGGCAGAACTCCGGGTTCTTCTCCGGACTTCCGAAATTTGCAGGACTCTTCGTTGTCTTCGTATTTGTATGCGCAGAGCTGCTATATTCCGATGTTTGCCCGAAGAACGGGCTGCTCTCCGCAGCTACTGCGGTCCTTGGAATAGCATCCGTGCTGGTCGTGGCAAAAATACTGGAAAAAACGAAACTGAGCGGATCGCTTGTTTTTCTTGGGGAATGCTCATTCTTCATTTATCTTTTTCACACCACCTTTATGGAATTTGTCAAAGCAGTTCTGCCCAAGGCTGGTCTGCCTCTACAGGAAAATTTCTTTACGACGCTTGTAATCACTGTAATCGCCGGTATTGCCGGCCCCGTCATTGTCCAAAAATGTTTGGTGGAAAAATCCAAGGCGCTTTCTTTTGCTTTCGGCGTCCGCCGAAGGAGGGTCGTCCTATAATTAGGGAAGGCTATAATCCAAACCCGGCGGAGCATCAGTAATTAAGGCCAAACGCCCAAAGCGGGATTATATTCCCGTACGCGAATTCCACATCATCTTTCACTATATACGAATCCGCAATGTCGGCAATCTGTCTCTTCCCCTTGTTATTGCCGCCGACTTCAAACGTACGCCCGTCAATAACGAAATCAGACTGACGGGATGAAATCACATCGTTCTCTACACGCATCTGATTATAGAAGAATGTTTCTCTCATATTCCCTATGTCTGCCTTACCGCCGGCCAACACAGTCATAAGGCTCGGATTGTCAATATAGACCTTATCTACTTTCCCAAGTCCCCGCATTCCCCCAGTGTCATCACGTAACTGGCCAATCAGTTGAGCTCTCTCAAGCAGCGCAAGATAATCTGGGATGTTATTGCGACTGACTCCGATTTCTGTAGCGAGGCTATCGGCGTTAGGCTTATACGGGGCGAGAGTGGAGATGATTGTGAGCATCTTTTTCAATTTCTTTACCGTGATTGCCTTAAGATCGGCATACTGTGCGATATCTGACTCTATCGTCTTGGTGATTACATTCTGCATTCTTAAAGGGAAATCACCCTCAATAGCAAACGGATAATATCCTTCAGAAAGATATTGCCGGAAAAGCGGAAGCGGATGAAGCACTCCGTCTATCCGCGCCTTCCCAGCAAGGATTTCTTCCAAAGAATATTTTGATGTGGCAATACTGTGAAAAAGTGACAGATATTCTCTGAATGACAACCCGTACAAGGTATATGGAAGTACTCTTCGGCTCAAGTCTGCTACGCCGTCCATTATGTCCAATACAGATGACCCGGTAAAAATCACCCGCATATCCGGATGTGTGTCGTATATCTGCTTGAGTTCTTGAGACCAGTTATGATACTTGTGAATCTCATCTATGACCAGAAGTTCCCCGGCATCCAGAGAAAACCCATCTGCAACCTCAACGAGAGAATGTGTTGAAAAATAAGTATGGTCAGCTGAGACATATAGAGCCTTACTCCCCTCCGGCAACTCTTTTATGTACTGAAGAACCATAGTGGATTTACCGACACCCCTCGCTCCGGTAATCGCTATCATACGGCCGTTCCAGTTCACTCTGTCGTAGAGATAGCGATGCAATGTACTGGTAGTGAATTCCAATTGCAGACGCATATATGCGATTAAAGCCTCGTCAATCATAAACCATCATTTGGAGCAAAGATAAAAAAAGCACTCATTAAGTGCAAATCTTGTTGGGTTTTTCACTTAATGAGTGCACTCCCTTAAGGTAAGCATTTCGGATAATTTTATCCCCGGTGCCGCTGAGTCTTATTCCGCGTTTTTGATGCAGCGGAGCTGAACGCCGCTTTCCTCGTGGACATAGGCCACGATGAGCCTGCCGTCAGGATATGTGCCGGTATATGTCGTCATCAGACCGAAGAACTGGAGACTGCCCAGTTGGGACGGATCAGTCTTGGAATAATTCGGGGCATAGAGGGTTGATGAGGCATAATAACTCAATGCCGGAAGGCCCACAAGTGTGGCGTCGCTGGTATTTGCGGCGGCAATCGCCGTTTTCTGATAGGAAGGCGTCGCCGTGTAGTTGCTTTTCATTCTGCATCCGCTGAAAACGTGATTCCAGCCGAGCGCCTTGGCCTGTTTGACTGAGCCGTATCCGGCAGCCTTGTCCCAGAGGACGGCATTCTCATTCGTGACCGGATCCGTTCCACCGTAAACCTTGTTGGAATATCCGCAGAGATTGATATACTCGTCTCTGGTCGGCACGTGCCAGCCGTTGGGGCAGATGCCCTGTCCGCCCTCGAACGATGCGGCGTTGTCCACGGTGATTTCCTCGCCGAAGATGGCTGAGAAATCATAGAGATAGCCGTTGCTTTCAACCAGAGCTGCATCGGTTGACGGAGTCGGAACCCCGCCAACCAGAGTGTAAGGCGCCCAGATGTGCGCGTCTGTCGCGGTAGGGTCGGTGGAGACTGTGCAGCCTGCCGGAACATAGCGCATCGGCTGGCTCATCCAGGTCGTGCCGTCTGAAAGGGTGACGGTGGTGTACTTCTGATTCTTGTAGATAAAGTAGCCGTCATACTCCGCGAAATCGATGTATGAAGGGGTGTCCTGACCGATTTCACCCTCATCGTTCCAGTTTCCCACAGTCCCGGAAAGCGTCACTTTGATTTCCGCCGGGAGAACCTTCACATTGACTGTGTAGCTGCCGCCCTGTTTGAGCGTGGTTGAAAGAAGATTCTGAGTCAGTTCCGCGCCGGTGGAGCAGGTGATGGCGAGCTCGAACGCGACTGTCTGAGGGACCACGATGGCGTTGAAAAGCGTGTTGGCGGTCACCTCGTACGCCTTGACGGCCTCCGTCGCCGAATCTTCGGCTGTGGCTGCTGTCATTTTCGCGAGGTCGATTGCCGCCGTGGTCTTCGAACCCCGGAGTTCGACACCGGTGATGTCTGAGCCGGACTGGTTGTCGATGTTGAGGGTGATTTTAGTGAGGAGATGCTTGAAAGGCATCACAACGGAGTTCACCGACGGGGTGACTCCGGCCTTGACTCCGGCGATGAAATCGGAGGAGGAGATGCCGGCGGTCTGGTTCGGATTCACGGTGAAAGTCGCGGGCACGCCATTGCCGGAATAAGGATAATAGGCTGTGAGGGTGGAATGGACAAGAGCCTCGGAATACCACTCGAGAGAGCCTGAGAATACGCCTTCGGCATAGGTGAGAGGCTGATTTTCAACATAAGTGTCGTCGACTTCATCGTAGTTGCGCACAATGCTCAGACCGATTTTGTCCCCCTCCTCGAAGTCCACGTCAGTGGCTTTCGTAATGACTGGAGACAACTTGACAAGTCCGCCGGAAACCTTTTCAGGTTCAGCCGTTTTCTGGCAGCCGGCAAGCACTGCGAGTGCCGCTGCCGCGAATAAAATTCTTTTCATAATCAAAAATGTGTATAATATATGTCTTGAAATCAATCGATTGCCACGGAAGTGGTGTCATTGTCCGGGAAATCCGCCCCCGGTCTAAAAGTCATACCCCAGACTGAGAACCTCCGTGCAGCGTGCGCCGCCGAAGTGGCTGCTCACGTTTTTCCTGAAACCGGAAACGATGCGGAAGCTTGCGTCGATGTACAGGCCGAATCTGAAATTGTACCTCAACGACAAATCAATCACGCCCTTGGCCTTTCTCTGATAATCGGTCATCCATACATAGTATTCTTCGAGTCTGAACGGTTCATCGCCGGCTTTGACGGACGACTCCGCCCTCATCATATCCTCGTCAATCCAGCCCTTCGACAGCTCCGCCCCCATCCTCCAGTCCACCGGACCGAATTTGAGCAGAAAGGCGGCGTATGCGCGGACGGTATCCGTTCTGCGGGTCGCAATGTAGGGAAACGCCGTCGAGGAGACAAACCTCGTCTGAGTCCATTCCGCTCCGACCCTCCAGTACCCCCAGTCCGGGGTGAGCGTCTCCCATTCCAGACCGGTCGAGAAATTCTGTCGGGTCAGAATCTTGTTCGAGCCGTATTTCACCGTGTTCGTGACTCCGTTTTCGGTCACGCTTTCGAGTATGTTCTCGTAATTGTCCTGAGTGCGGAAATTCCACCATCTGCGGAAATAGTGCCGCCCCGAATTCCAGTTCAGACGGCCGCGTGCCGACCAGCCCCTGAAGTTGTTGTAGACCTTCTGTTTTTCTCCGCTCTCCCCGTGGTGGCCTGCAAACTCCGCATCGGCATAGAACTTTCTCCACTGAACCTGCACCGCGCCGCCGTTCGTGATTTCCCTGTTCGGAAGTCCGTTGACGCCGGATTCCTTCAAGTGGACGGAAGAATTGTCCCAGAGGTCATAGACTCCGTACATAAGTCCCTTGTCGAGAAAGGCATAGTAGACTCCGGAAGTGATGCCAAGCTCCTCGGCAGTGACGGTTTCGGAGTTCTTGGAGAAAAGATATGAGACTCCGGCGCTCAGCCCGTCCCCCTGCCATCTCAGAGCCGGAGCGAAACTGAGGTCGAGAAGATAGTCCGTGTGACGGATATCCTTGCGTTTGGTGTAGTTCTGAGCCTCGAAGTCCATCTTCCCGCCGACGCTCCATCCCCCTTTCAACGGCACTGCGATGCCGCCTGTCATCGAATAGATCTGGCGGGTCTTGCGTCCCGGTGTGAACTCGTAGGCCTCAATCGGATAGTAGCCCGGGCGGGCGGACATCGAACCGCAGGCTCCGTAGCTTTCAGTGTCGGAGAACGCAAACTTCCCGATGAGGGAGAATTTCTCAAGATGGGTGATGGTCGCGGTCCGGACTCCCGCGCTCCACTGATAATCCGAAGAACTGACTTCACGGTAGCCGCCGCTCTCGAAAGAGCCTGAAATCTCCGCATAGGACACGGAGAGCGAGTCAGCGAGCAGCCCGTTGACATTGCCGCCGCCGTTCCAGAAATTGCGCCGTTCCACGATGCCGTAGGTCTGTGCGGCCGTCCGCGATGCACAGCAGAGGAGCACGCAGCACGATATGACCGATATTTTGATGAATCTGTCCATAGTCTTATTCGTGCAGTGACTGCTGTTCGCGTTCATAAAAATCTTCCGAGGAGTTGTTCGTGTCGCAGAGAACTTCATAACCATAGGTTTCACTCGCCTCCGCATCCGTTTTACGGAAGAGAGTATGTCCGTAGTACGGGCCGGAGAACTCCACGGATCCGGCATCGATTTCGGGCATTATCCTCTTCTTGTTGGCAGCCCCCTTTTCAAAGACCTCAACGCCGTCCAGGACCCACTCCGGAGGAATTTTCACAATCCTGTCGACTTTCGAGCCGGGTTTTTGGATGATGTTGGAGGCGTCGGCGAGGAAATCCCTGATGTCCGTGCCGTCCGTCGGACGGAAAATCACCGTTGCGGGCGAGGCCTGTGCGAAGGTGTAGGCGTTCGAGACTCCGACCTTTATGAGAACCTCGAGTATATGGTCCTGACGGATGTTGTTGCCCGGTGCGGGATGATAGGTGGGATTCGGGAAGTAGGTGGTGTTGTAGCACACGAAATAGTCCGCTTTGTTGAGATTCACGGACTGGGGATATTTCGCCGCGTGGTCTATCGCCCCGTACACCGCGAGCACCGCGTCTTCTCCGCTCTCAAGCGGGAAGTCAGTACCGCTCCCGCCGAACTGCCAGATGGCCTGTATGATTGGAATGAAATCCTGGAACACGGACTCTCCGGTTTCCGGATCGGTGTCCACCCAGACATTCGCCGCTCCGGAACGGTAGGGGTCGAGCGTGCCGAAGCACAGCCCGTCGAGATATTGGACTTCTGTCGAATTGTTGTGCAGAATCACATAGGAATCAGAGGCATAGTTCCCCTGTTCCGGGTATTTCGTGCACCCGCCGCTGTAGATTTCCTTGAATACGATGGCTCCGCCCTTCGACGCCCGGACAGGGAACGAGATGACACTGCCGTCTTCTCCGGAGTTATCCCCGTTGAGGATTATGCGGTCCACAGAGGCGTTGAACACGCTTGTGCCGCTGCGGCGGCTCATCACGAGACGGTAGCTTCCGTATGGCAGCCACGCCTTCCCCGTGCCGTCTGAACCGGTCAGAACGATGTAGCTGCGGTTCAGATTCCTTTCCGTGAACTTCAGTTCGATTCCGGCTTTCTCGTCTTCCGGAAAGCCTTCGGGATATTCCGGCCGGACGGTTATCTCAGCGAGTGACTCCACGTATGGATTCACGTTCTTGAGATTCACGCATCCTCCCAGAACCGATGCCAGGACGGCGGTCAGAACAGATATGACAATTGCCTTTTTCATTTTCAGAATTTCAGTCTGCAGGTGAGTCCGTAGTAGAACGACGGAGTGAATATGGCGCTGACGCTGGTCGCCATCGAGGTCACGTACATCCTCGAGTTTGTGAAGTTGTTGGCGAAGAAGGACAGCGAGACGTGGTCGCCTATCTCCTTGGTGATGCTGAGGTTTGCGGAGAGATACGCCCCGTAGCCGTCCCGGGCGAAGGTGTAGGCGTTGCCGGAGATGAGTATCAGGTTGGCGAAGTCGGAGTCCGCCGCCTCGGCGTCCGTGAAGTCGTGCACCGCTCCGGTCTCGTCCATATATTTAACAGGGCGGATGGCCGTGTAGCTGTTCCCGTCATAGATGCTTCCTCCGGAAGGCTGCGTCTTGTCGGAGGTGAAATTGTAGGCATATTCCGCCCCGTTGTAGAGAGAAAGGTTGCGGGAGCGCTGGAGGAGCGAAGCCTCAAGACGGCAGGTGATGATTATCCTCGCTTCCGGGATGTGGGTTATCGCCGTGAGATTCGCGTCCAGAGAGTGCGTCTCCTTCCCGTTCGAGGTGCCGGAGGTGCTGCCTCCGCTCGGATAGATTCCGACATATTGATAGGAACGGTTCTTTTTCGACGTGTGCGACAAACCGGACTGATAGACATAAGTCAGCGTTTCATCGGCATAGCGGGTGAACGCATAGTTCGCGTCCAGACGGAATTTCGTGCGCAGCGGGGCGATTTCCGGAAAATCCACGATCAGCTCCGCCCCGGCTCTGTGTATGTCCGCCCCGTTTGAAGGAAGCTGGGATTCAACGAAGGTTATGTCGGTGACTTTCGTGTCCATAGCCGTCCAGTAATCGGTGTCCGAAGCTCTCATATAGACCGTACCCGTCTGACTGTCGACCATAATCTGAGGATTGTCGGGGACCGTGTATCCGTCAGGGATGGACATTATGTTGTATGAGAACGGAGTGTAGAGGCTGCGGTAGGTGTATGGAGAGCGGGTCTTGTTGTAGAATCCCACAAGGGAGACTGAGGTGTTCCAGAAATATGCCTCCAGACCCAGTTCCGTGCTGTAGTTCTTCTGCCACTTCAGGTCGCTGTTGTACAGAAGCGTATATGGCTGAGTGTAATAGACATAAGAACTCTGGTCGCCGTGGGAGAATCCGAAAGTCTGGATGTCGCGGTAGTTCTGCACGGGGTAGAGTATGTAGAATGACGGCAGTTTCTCGCTTATCCCCCAGCCGGCACGCAGGGAGAGCCCGTCGGTGAACTCCCATTTCGCGTTGAACCTCGGCGAGAGGCTGCTGACATTCTTGTATTCCGTGTTCTTCACGAACACGTTCTCGAGTCTGAGACCTGCGGACAGCTGAAGTTTCGTGCTTCCGACCGGAAGAGTCAGGTTCTCCTCCGCATAGAGAGCCAGATTGTGCATATACGGGTACTGGCTGTAGGGTCTCGGACGGTAGCCGTTAGGGGCGAGGGAGGGGTCGAGGTAGTATTCGCCCTCTCCGGCATTGCCGTTCGCCTTCCACTGCACTCCGGCCTTCAGCTTGCTCGTGATTCCGCCCTTTTTCACGAACCATTCATATTTGAGCGAGGCGGCATAGTCAAGCTCTTTCGAATCCACGATTTTGTCCGAGAAATATGACAGCGGAAGCCTCGTGGCGAGCCAGTAGCCTTCCGTCTCGGAGTGTACGGCGGGCAGGTTGGAGGCCGATGAGGAATAGAGGTGGCTCTGTGAGAGCCTGTCGTTGTAGTTCACGGAAGCGTCGAACTTCAGGTTCGTGATCCACGCCCTGTTGAGAAGATATGTCAGCGAGGTGTTGGCTCTGAAGACATTGTCCCGCCCCTTTTCCCAGGTTCCGACATATGCGTCCGGGTCGTTTTTCGTGTTCATCCCGCCGATGTTCCCCGACGCTCCGGCCTCGAATTTCAGGACATCGCGGAATGTTTTGCTGTAGGATGCCGAAAATCCGGTTCTCGAGTAGGACGAGTAGGGTGAGGAGAGTTTCGTCGTCGCCCGCGCCCATTCTCCGCTGATGTTGAGGACACCCCTGTTTTTCTGCAGGTCTATGCCTTTGGAGGCTGACGCCTGATAGGTCCGTGGATTCACCGCGAAAGTCACGTTGAGAGGAGTGCGCCCCTTGCGGGTGTAGACTTTCACCATTCCGCTGTTCAGGTCGCCATATTCGGCCGATGGCACTCCCGTGATGATTTCTATCGACTGGACATTTTCAGTGGATATGTTCCTCGTCCCCGTTCCGGACATAGTTCCGAAAGATGCGTTGTTCCCGACTCTCACTCCGTCCACTTCGAGGGCGGTTCCGAAAGCGGCGTTCCCCGCGCTGAGACCTCCGTCCCTGAGCGACAGCACGTTGTCAGCGGTGAGGTCGGGATTGACCGTCTTTCCGCCGGGAAGCAGAGCGCCGATGTCGGCGATGTTCGACATCTGGAGATGCTCGAGGGCGTTCGCCCCGAAACGGAGTGAGGTGTTCAGCCCGTCCCTGTCCCTTTCTGCCGTGACCGTGACTCCCTTGATTGCGAGGGTGTTGAGATCCATTTTCACCTTGAGGTTGTCAATGTCGCGGTTTACGGTGACGGTCAGTTCCCTGTCCACATAGCCGAGGCAGGAGAACAGAAGGGTATATCTTCCCGGCTTGACATCAGGCAGGGAGAACCGGCCGTCGTTCTCGCAGATGGCCCACAGCCCGAGGTCTTCGATGTTGACTGCCGCGCCGGCGACGGCTTCACCGTTCTTGGAGTCGATGACCGTTCCGGAAATAGAGTACCGCTGGGCCGATGCCCGGACAGGTGTCAGCACTGCCATCAGCGCGAACAATAATATGACTGCGATTTTTTTCATTCTGACCGGAACATGCACTTCATAAATCTTCACCAAGTTATTTCTCATACTCAAAACCGAGCCGCAAAGGTAGTGACTTTTACGGCCCGGCGACATCACCAAAAATAGGTATTATTTCTTCTCCGGGACATATCCATACGATATCCCTTCTTCCGGGAACTTCATTTTCGCCGGAACTTCGCGGACATCGTCCTTTGAATATGTGATGGTCCATTTCTCCTCGTTGAGGAGTTCCCATATGCGGGCGGCGGTCATAGGGGCGGCGTAGCGGATCTGGATTGACGGTACAAGCTCCCTGTTGAGACGGGTATATACCCCGATTATCCCTTCCTCCTTTGACAGATGGTTGCTGACGAAAGGCATTGTGCGGCGGACTATCGGTTTCTCGTAGTTCCGGTCGGGAATCTCGTAGATGAACTGCGGCCTGCCCTCGTATTCGGTCACGCGGGTCGGGAACTCGGCGGTGAACGCCGATGTGTTGTCGAACATGCGGTGGAGGTAGTCGCTTATGCCGATCATTCCGAATCCCGGTTCCATCTCCACGAACTTGTAATCCACCGGGGTGTCCTTCGTCCCGCCGCCGTGAACCGGCATACTGAGCATCTTCATCTCCACGATTTCCTTGAACCACCGCTCGTCGGCGGTTTCGTCCGGACTCATATAGACGCGGACAATCAGCGGGCAGGCGAATTCCGACTCAAGGCCGAAGATGCTCTTCCCGGTGTTGCGCATCTGGAGACCGAGATAGTTCAGGTCAACCTTGTCGTACATCTTCTCGGTACGGATGGTCACGATTTTCAGGGAATCGAGTTTCGCAGGGTCGGGAGTCCAGATGCGGAACATCGACGGGGTGAAAATCGCCTCCTTGAGCTTTTCTTCGTCAAGGACGGTCTTGTCTATGAGTACGTCGGCTTTGTGATGATGCACGAATGTCTTCACCCCGTGCACCCCAGGAATCTTCTGGAGTCTGGCCTTGAACGCCATCGAACTTCCGTAGCACTTGACCGAGCGCAGACCGTCGAGATGGACGGTTTCGAGATTCTCCTGCGGAACAAGCTGTGCCACGACGGTTCCGGTGGAATCCGTCTGTTCAATCCCCCATTTGAGGTTTATGGTAGGCAGTTCGAACTGCGTCCCCGCCCAGATGCCTGCTGCGGTGAGGGCGACGGCAAGAAGAGCCGGCAGATATTTCCGGAAGCCTCCCTTCGCACGCTGGTTCACGCCGATTTGCAGCGCGCCTGTCCGGCAGGAAGCGCAGCATTCTCCGCAGAGCGTGCAGTCCACGTGGCTGACGCGGCTGCGGCACTTGTCGACTGCGATGTGATACGGGCAGTGGTGTGTGCACATCTTGCAGCGGTTGCAAAGGCTTTCGTCCTTGATGACGGCGAGAGACTGATATGCCCCGTTCGGGACGAGGATTTCAAGCAGGTAGCCGACCGCGCAGAACACGGCGAGCACCGCCACCCAGTTCACGCTGACCTTGCACAGCCCGAGCACGAGCACCGTCCCGAAGAGCACGACCACCCACGCCCAGTATTTGAGCGAGTTGGAGAGCGCCCCGAGCGGGCAGATCCAGCGGCACCAGAAACGGTCCGTGAGGAAGCCCCCGAGAACGACGAGCGACACTGAGGTGATTGCCATCCAGAGTGTTATCTCTCCCTTAAATCCCGTGGCTACGGCGTAGTAAGGGTCGAAGTTCTTGCAGAAGAGTTCGCTTGCCGTGACGGTCGAGTAGAAGACGACGAAGAGCAGGGCATATTTCAGGATTCGCAGAAGCTTGTCGGCAACGCTTCCGTTGCGGATGAAGATTCCCTTCTTCCATCCCAGCCCCTTGCGCAGCCCCGAGAGGAAGTCCTCCACGGTGCCGACTGGGCAGAGATAGCCGCAGAAGAGCTTCGCGAAAAGCATAGCCGCCACTGCGAGCACGATTCCCATCATCACCTGCACCGAGGACATCGAGCAGGGCAGCGTGCTGTTGGCAAGGAAAGTCGCGAGAGCCTGCAGACCGCCCATCGGGCACCACGCCTCCGGGTCGGCCTTGTCAGCTCCGAGTTTGACAACGCCGGTGAGCACCAGTACAAGTGAAATCAGCACGCCCCACTGCAGCAGGTGCTTGGGCCAGTTCTGTAAAAATCTTGATCGTTTAGCCATCTGTTTCTGTTTTTAGTAAGCGTTTACACCCCGTTATTTCGCCTCGACGACAGAGCCGTGGTCGCGGGCGACGGCCCGTTTCCAAGTCTCAGTATAGCCCGGCCACTCGATTTTGTCCGGAATCTTGTCGGAGAAGCCGTTAGTGACCCAGCTCCCGTCCGGATTCTGCGCCTTCACATTGCCGTCGAGGAACTTCACGAGCAGGAACTCCTCCATCGCGCCCCATTTCCCGAAAATCTCCTGCGCCGTGTTCACGGAGAACTCCGTCACGAACGCCTTTGTCTGCGGAAGCGGGCCTATGACCTTCGGATTCCGGTCGTTCCGTTTCACGGCTTTCCGTTTCTTCTGAATTTCACGCTTATATATCTCCAGAGCCTTCGCGTCATTCTCGGCGAGCCTTGCAATCTGCTCCGTCTCCCAGCAGTCGATTGCGGAACGCACGGTCGGGGCCATTATGTTGTAGGCCTTGTAGCAGGCGTTGGCCACGCGGTTGCACATCCAGAACGCCGAAGTCGCGGAGTAGTGGAGTATGTCTCCGTTGCCCTCCCGGAAGCACTCCGGAATCTCCTGCGTGTTGGTGTAAATCGGGGTGAGCCAGGAAGTCGCGGCATCGTCGCAGCCGAACCATATCACCCCGCCCACGGCATCGGGCAGCCATCCGCGGCTCTGTCCCACGAACCAGAACCCCGTCTGCTGGGTTGCCATCGCCCTTTCATTGATGTAGGTCTTGCCGTCGACCTTGAAACTCATCGGCCGCCAGCGGTACGGCAGCGCGTTTCCGCCCGCTCCGATGTCTTGGGTCATATCCATCGGCGTACCCTCGAAATGGTCGCGCATCGCATCCGCGACATCCTTCACGGAGACTTTCTCCGCAGGTTTCACGAACAGCGGGAAACGCTTCGTTCTGTCGTAGCCCATCGCATAGTCGAGGTAGTCGGAGGCGTCGCGGGTCACTTCGGCCCCGTTTTCATCGGTGAAGGTGAACTTGCCCTTGCATAGTATGTTGAACGCCGACCAGGCCCGCGACTCGCAGGCTCTCATCCCGCTGAAATCGAGCGGCGCATAGGTGTCGCAGAAGCTGAACTCGCTGTCCCTGCCGTCGAACCAGCCCATCTCGCGGGCGAAAGAAATCACGTCCGGCGCATAGAGGCAGTTCTCCGGGTCATCGAGCGGGAAAGTGCTGATGCGGGCCTGATTGGCGTGGGCGCAGATGTATCCGTCCGGCACTCTGCGCGCCACCCAGACAATCCCCTTGCGGACATTCACTCCGTCCACCATCTTCGTACCCTTGCCGATGAGGTCCATAACCCAGACTTCCTCCCTGTCGGCGATTGAGAACGATTCGCCCTCGGAATAATAGCCGTATTCATTGGCGAGCGACACGATGACGTCAATCGCCTCCCTTGCCGTCGCCGCCCGTTCGAGGGCGATGTATATCAATGAACCATAGTCCATCACGCCCGTCGAGTCCCAGAGTTCGCTGCGTCCGCCATAGGTCGTCTCCGCCACAATCAGCTGGTGCTCGTTCATATTCCCAACCCTCTGGTATGTCACCGCCGCCTGCGGAATCCGTCCGAGAAACTTCCCGGTGTCCCAGTCCGTAATGTCCCTCATCGTCCCCGCTTTCCAGAATCCGCCGCGGAGGTAGTAGAGTTCGCCGTAAAGCTGGTGGGAGTCAGCGGCATACGAAATCATGTTCGACCCGTCCGCGCTCGCCCCTTTCGTCACGAGAATGTTGCTGCAGGCGTTTGAATCGACGGAAATCAACGCCGTTAGCGACACGATTCCGCATAAGAGAATTTTTCTTGTATCCATTTTTTCAATATCATATTTTTTCGTCGCAATATTTCAATATCACATTTTTTCGATGCAATATTTCAATATCACATTTTTCGATGCAATATTTCGATATCATATTTTTTCGATGCAATATTTGTAACTACTCAGGTGCCCCTGACCTGGCTATAAAC
>CAVEDD010000016.1:0-18960 GCA_963614515.1 Treponemataceae bacterium
AAAGCTCCTTCTTCCCGCTGAAATACGCCTCCATCGTGGACACGAGAAGGCTCTTCCCGAACCTGCGGGGTCGGCTCAGAAAATAATATTTTCCCGTACTGGCAAGCCTGTAAAGCTGCGCGGTCTTGTCAACATAGACATATCCGTTTCTCCGAATCTCCGAAAAAGTCTGAATTCCAATCGGGTATAGCATAGTGGTCACCAATTTTACATTTGTCGCAAAATTACTGAAAATGTGGAGAATAAAGAAAAGTTTCGGCTGAATTAAGCTTGAATGTCTCACATCGCCATCAGTGGCTTTGCCGCGGGACTACATATCCTCCGGCGACAGAGCCTGCAAGGAGAACGAATACTTCCCGAAATCAGACTTTCTGAGTGCTTCGACCTTTGTTTCAAGTGAGCGGAGATTTATCTTTTCGGGGTTGCGCTTTATTTCGGCGGCCAGTGCGGCGTGGTTGAATTCGTTGAGAGCCAGCAGGTCTATCTCGTTGTCCCCCTTGCGGTCCCACCAATTGCCGACCTGAGTATATAGACCGCTCTCAAGGGTCTTCGCCCGAAAGTATTGTTCGAGAGTCCGGCCGCTGAACTGTTCATAATTATCCGCAATGTTAGTGCGAACCAGCTCCAACTGCCTGCGTTCAATCAATGACTGATATGGACAGATGAAGCGGAACCAGAAACGGAGGAAAGGGTCAGAAATTTCATATGCGGAAACTTTGCCGTTCGGCTTGGACAGAAGCGGCTTCAGCCGTGAAATCATATTGTAGTTCTTCTCTAAATTCTGAAGATATACGCCCATATCTTTCTGCATCGCGCCGTCAATGTCTCCCCGCCGGGTCATCCCGTCTGCAATCATCTGAAGGATAGAAAAATATGTCACCCCGTCCTCGCCGAACTCCTGATTTGCCATATCCTTCCCCTCCGTAAGAAAATAGGAATCCTGACGGCACACATAGTCGAGCATCCTGTCCTTCGTATAGCATTGTGCATCCATCAGCAGTTCGACATACTTCGCCACCCCTCCTGTTATCATATAAAGGCACAGCAAATCTTCATTCACGTAGTTCGGCGAGTGTTCCGAGAGTATCTCTTTCAGCACATCAGTCCTGAACGGATGTAAAGTGAACTTTGAAGTCGGCCTTCCATACAGAGGCTCATTTCTGTCCTCAAAAATCCGCCTCATCAGCGACTGTATGCTGCCCACAACTATCAGATTCAGCTTCGACTCCCTGTGATACCTGTCCCATAAATCCTGCATTTCGCTGAAAATTGCCGGGTTTATTCTATACAGGGTCTGAAATTCATCGAATACGACGGTAAAATGGCGGTTCATCGACTCACGCAAGATGACTTCAAACAACTCGCGGAAATATGTCGGTTCGCCATAGATATGTATTCCCAACTGTTCTTCGAGACAGCGCTGAAACTTTCGGCAGAGTATGGCTTCGTTGTCTCTGGAAACAAAAAGATATGCAGCGTCCTTGTTTTCCAATGCCTTGATTATCAGCGATGTCTTTCCGACACGCCGTCGTCCCATAAGGACTGTGAACATAGCCGTCCTTTCAGCCTGAACTTCATTCTCCTGAAGAATCCGCATTTCATCTTCCCTGTCGTAGAACCGCATAATGTAAATGTGTATTTATATAAATGGCTATTAACATTATGCAATATTACACAGAAAAATCTTCCTGTGCAATTTTTTGTTGATTTAGTAAGCGTTTAAGGATTACTTATTGAGATTTCGTGACCTGTGAGTTGCAATATCGCAGCAAGAGTCGGAGTTTGAAGCGGCTGATTGTCGCGGGTGTGGTCAATTGCCGTCTTGGAACAGGGCGGTGACTTGGGAGATGCTGAGGGCCCGGGAGAGGGGATAGTCGCCGCTGCGGGAGCGGGTGAGGTGGCTCAGGAAGGCACCGGAGTCGAGGGCTTCTCCGAGGTCGCGGGCGAAGGCACGGATGTAGGTGCCTTTGCTGCAGCTGATGCGGACTTCGGCGAGCGGGAGGTGCAGGGGGGAGATGTCGGTGATGTTGATGCGGTTGTTCTTCTCCTTGGCACGGGCGATTTCCTCTTCGCTCATTCCGTCGTAGTCGGGATCTGTCCCGGGAGCGTGAAGGGGAGTGCCGTCCGGGCTGAAATTCAGGAGTTCAAGACTGTCGATGCGGATGCGGGCCGTGCGCAGCAGCTCTGCGGCGCGGGTGTCGAACTGTGAGTCCGGCCGCTCCTCCGGGGCGTTTTCTGAAAGCTCTTCCGCCCCCTTTGCCCGGATTTCTTCCGAGATGTTCTCTGAAGGCTCTCCGGAATCGTGTGCCGGAATTTCCTCTGAGGTGTTATCTGAAGGCTCTCCGGAATCGTGTGCCGGAATTTCCTTTGAGGTATTTTCTGAAGGTTTCCCGGAATCGTTTGCGGTCTGCTGACGGCGGTAGAGTTTGCGGGCGAGTTCGTAGGCGCGGACTCCGTCCACCGACTTGGCGCTGAAAAGGGGAGCGACCTGTTCCTGCTCGCCGAGGAAGCCCTTGAGAGCCTCACGGACGGCGGCCTCACTGACATTCTCCGTCGGGAATCGGCGGTCAATGTCCTTTTCGAGGTCGTAGGACGGGGTCGTTGCTCCGAACGAGATGCCGGCGACATACTCCTTGTCGTGAGCCTGAAGCTGTTCCGCCCTTTTTGTCGCGTTGCCGATGCACACGAGCAGCACTCCGGTGGCGAGCGGGTCAAGCGTCCCGGCGTGGCCGACTTTCAGGTTCTTCTTTCCGAAATGCCTGCACGCGAGCCGCTTGACCTTGCGGATGACATCCGCCGAAGTCCAGCGGTATGGCTTGTCGACAACAAGGACTATCCCTTCCGGGTAGTCCTCGATGTTCCGGCTCAACGGAGCCGATGTCATATCCGGCACAAACATCTGTGGAATTATTGAAGTCCAACGCAGCAATCCGCTTTTTTGCACATCATTTTTTGCACATCATTTTCTCGATGCGCCGGGAATGCCGTCCCCCCTCAAACTCAGTCCCCAGCCAGGCATCCACAATCTCCAGCGCAGTCTCAAGCGGTATGAACCGGGCCGGCATCACCAGCACGTTCGCGTTGTTGTGCGCCTTCACGAGCTTTCCGACCTCCACGTTCCACGCAAGCCCGGCGCGGATGCCCTGATGCTTGTTGAGGGTGATGGCCATCCCGTTGCCCGTTCCGCAGAGAGCGATTCCGAGATCGACTTCGCCGTTCTCCACCGCGATGGCGAGCGGGTGCGCGACATCCGGATAGTCCATGCTCTCCGTGCTGTCCGTCCCGAAATTCACAATCTCATAGCCCTTGTCCTGCAAGTGCTTGACAATGGCGAATTTATATTCCACTCCCGCGTGGTCGTTGCAGATTCCGATTTTCATAATTACTTTCCGAGTCTTGTTACGGCATTTTCAATCCGGCGAGAAAACTCCTCCCGTCCGATGAGCGTCACGATGTCGGCGATGCCAAGCCCGCTCGACGTTCCCGCAAGCGCAAGGCGGAGGCAGTTCATCACCTTGCCCATAGGCCATTCGTTGCCACGGATATATTCCTCAAGCGGTCCCTCGAGAGCCTCTTTCGTGAACCCCTCGCCTTTCCCGGCGGCCTTGTCCTCTTCGGCCTTGGCGGCGAAATCCCTGATGAACTCCGCGACCTTCAGCATAAGCTCGACATTCTCGCTCTTCCAGAATTTGGCGACATCCTTCTCGGCATATTCCGTCGGAGCCACGAAAAGATAAGAAGCTATGTCCCAGAAATCAGCCACGAAAGTCGCCCTCTCCTTGATGAGTCCGACTACTTTCTGGACATATTCCTTCGGGAACCATTTCCCTTCGAAATCAGGCTCGCTGCGGTACTCGACCCCGTGCTTCTCGGCGCATTTCGGGCACTGTGCGGTGATTCCGTGCTGCGAGAGCACCGTCTGCTTGAAGAGTTTCGTCAGCTCGTGGTCGGACTTCCTGCGGAGATATTCCCTGTTGTACCATTTCGCCTTCTCCGGGTTGAACTTCGCCCCGTGCATCACCACCCTCTCAAGCGAGAACGCCTCGATGAGTTCCGGCATCGTGAAGAGTTCGCGGTCGTCTCCCGGATTCCATCCGAGCATCGCCAGCATGTTCACGAAAGCCTCCGGGAAATATCCGTCCTCGCGGTAGCCGCGTGAGACCTCGCCCTCGGCGTTGACCCAGCGGAGCGGGAACACAGGGAAACCGAGCCTGTCTCCGTCCCTCTTGCTGAGCTTGCCCTTGCCGTCCGGCTTGAGAAGCAGCGAGAGGTGGGCGAAGCGCGGCATAGTGTCCTGCCAGCCGAAAGCCTCGTAGAGCAGGTAGTGCAGCGGAAGCGACGGAAGCCACTCCTCGCCCCGGATCACCTCGGTAATCTCCATCAGGTGGTCATCGACTATGTTCGCGAGATGGTAGGTCGGAAGCTCGTCAGCCCTTTTCCAGAGCACCTTGTCGTCGAGCGTGCCGGAATTGACCTCCACGTGTCCGCGGATGAGGTCGTCCATCTTCACGACCCTGTCCTCCGGCATCTTGAAGCGGATGGTCCAGTCCGTCCTCTCCTCCAGAAGCCTCCTGACTTCGTCCGCAGGGAGGCTCAGGGAATTGCGCAGGGACAGGCGCGTGCCGTGGTTGTAGATGAAAGTCTCCTTGCGGGCCTCCATCTCCGTGCGTATCTTCGAAAGTTCCTCGGCGGTGTCGAAAGCGTAGTAGGCGTAGCCCTTTTCGACCAGTTCCTCGGCATATTTACGGTAGATTCCGCGTCTCTGGCTCTGCCTGTACGGCGCGTGCGGATGCTTTTCGGAAGCGACCTCGACAACCTTGCCGTTCTCGTCCACGCCCTCGTCCGGAATGATTCCGCACCAGTTGAGGGCTTCGATGATGTAGGCCTCCGCCCCCGGAACGAACCTCTGCGAGTCCGTATCCTCAATCCTGATGATGAAATCTCCGCCGTGCTGTTTGGCGTACAGATAGTTATAGAGCGCTGTCCTGACTCCTCCCATATGGAGCGGGCCTGTCGGCGACGGCGCGAATCTCACTCTTGTTCTTCTTTCCATAGTCTGTGTTCACAATATCCCGCAAAATTAGCAAGAATTTTTATTTCTCGGGCAAATTGTGAACTAACAAATTGTGAACTAACGTTTGCTGCGCGGGAAATCATACTGCCGGAGATAGACCCTGCAGTCCTTTATCATTCCGGGACAGCCCGTTTCCGCTCTCGGAAGGCAGCGGAATCCCGTGACAGGAATGTTGCTCTCCATCTCGACCACAATCCTGTGCGGGAGAGCGTCCCCCGCAGCGGCGCTCCAGTAGGTGCTTTCCTGGCGGTCGAATATCTTCTCGCCGGAATGGTTCCCTTCTTCGGAGTCCTCGCTGTCCGTGAAAGAGATTTTCCAGTTCTCCCTTGAAACGGGCTTCCCGTCCGGGCCGAGAATGTCCAGTTCTGCGATTGCCGCGTTCTCCTCCCCGTTTTGCAGGGACAGGATTTCAAGACAGAAAAATCTCCCTTCGGCCGCTTTGTCGAACCGCACTTCCTGCCATCCTCCGGCATTCCGGAGCTGTCCCTGCCAGACGGCTGTCTCGGAGGAAAGGTCTATGTCGGTCTTTTCACCGGGCTGAAGGACTTCGTCCCGCAGTTCGTCCAATATCGGGGCTTCCAGCCCGCTGACCGCAGGTCTTTCGCATCCGAGAAGATCCAGCACTATGATCTCGTTCCGGCCTTCCCTGAGCCAGCATCCCGGGACATACAGCGTCTGCTGTGGTCCGATGTTCCAGAAACGGCCGATTCCGTGTCCGTTAACCCAGACGAGCCCCTTGCCCCACGAACGCATATCCAGAAAAGTGTCTCCCGGTCTGTCGAGATTGAACTCAGCCCTCCAGTAGGCCGGTCCGGGATTTCCGTCCCGGGATGAGGCTTTCTTGAATCTGCGCGAAGCCGTGAACTCCCAATCCACCGGGAAGCTGTATATCTTCCAGTCTTTCAGTTCAATGGCTCCGTCGTCACGGACAATTTCGACTTTTTCGGTGATTCCTTTCCTGTCGTGGATCGATTTGTCGAAATTGACCCTTCCCATAGCCTCCACAAGTATGTCCAGACGGCTGCCTTTGGAAACGGCCGGAAGTTCCGCGGCGGACTCCCCCTTGCGGCGGTCGAGTCTCGCGACAAGTTTTCCGTCAATGAAAATCTGTCCCCAGTCGTGCAGTTCCGTGATTTCCAGCATCGTTCCGGCCGGGATGTCTTCCGGAATCCGTGTCCTGTACAGTATGGTCCCCCAGCCTTGGCCGAAAGCCTCCATAGGCTTGACTGTGTCCGTCCTTACCGCCTTCGGAAGATTTCTGAACAGCGGGGAGACTTCCGTGAGACTGAATTCCGGAACGGCCGCCGCAGGCAGGGGAGCGGGGATGTCCGGAATTTCCGACGGACCGGCATATCCGCCCAGAAGTTCGCGCAGGAGCATATACTTTTCAGTGGCCCTTCCGCTCTCGCTGATCGGGGCGTCGTAGTCGTAGGACGAACACATCGCTGAGAAAGGCGGATTGTTCGCTCCTCCCCAGTGTCCGAATGTCGTGCCGCCGTGGGTCATGTAGAGGCTGAACGAGATTCCGTTGTCCAGCATCTCCCGGATGCCGTCAACCATCGCTCCGGCCGGCCGGGTTTCGTGCTTCCTTCCCCAGTGGTCGAACCATCCGCTCCAATATTCGCTGCACATCAGCGGCGTGTCCGGACGGAGCTGTCTCAGATGCGCGAACTGCTGCCCGATGTCGGCTCCGGTCCCGAAATTCACTGTCCAGAGCAGGTCGTCCAGGGCGTTGTCCGTGAAATTCGAACTCCAGTCGCACTGGAAGAGCGGCACTCCGGAGAATCCGGATTCAAGCAGAATCTCCTTTATCCTGTTCACATAAGGCTTGTCGATGCCGTAGGAGCCGTATTCGTTCTCTACCTGCACCATAATGATGTTTCCTCCGTTGGAAATCAGGAGAGGGGAGAGTTCCTTTCCGACCCTGTCCATGAATATGCGTACGCGTTCGATGAAATAGGGGTCAAGTGTCCGCAGCCTGATGTCCTCCTTTTTCAGCAGCCACCACGGGAGTCCGCCCATCTCCCATTCCGCACAGACGTATGGGCCGGGGCGCACTATGACATACATTCCGTGCTTTTGGGCGAGGCGGCAGAACTCGGCGATGTCGGCGTTGCCCCCGAATGTGAATTCGCCCTCCTCGCGTTCGTGGTAGTTCCAGAATATGTACAGGCAGATTGTATTCATACCCAGAGCCTTGCACATACGGATGCGGTGT
The DNA here is from genome assembly GCA_963614515.1 of Treponemataceae bacterium. GTDB lineage: Bacteria > Bacteroidota > Bacteroidia > Bacteroidales > UBA932 > Cryptobacteroides. The sequence goes on from CAVEDD010000016.1 coordinate 7,293, forward strand.
TCCCAATATTCGCGCGGAATGCGCGGGTAGTGGAGTTCGGCCGCTTTCACGGTGAAGGGTCTCCCGTTGAGGATGAATTCCCCTTTACCCACGGAGAATTCAGGCTCGAAGACCCTTGTGATCCTGTAGTCTCCCGCGCCGAGAGTGAATGTACCGTCCGACCCGTACTGCCGGATTCCGTTGATGCAGATTGCCGAGCGTCCTTCTCCCGGGACGGTCACATTCGCCGTCGTGCCTTCCGGTATGGTAATCTCCATCAGAAGACTGTCGCGTTCCGAAGTCACGGCCGAGCGTATCTTCCCCCATCGGGTCGGGACCGTGATGTCAGTGTGTTTCAGTATCGTGCAGTCAGGTTTTATGTTGAACGTCCTCCATCCCGGTGTCTGCGGGGTTATGCCGCAGACATACTGCGCGATGTTGATCAGTTCCCCTCCGCTCCACGCGTGATTGACCGTGCCTCCGCCGAATCCGTGTTCTCCGATATCCCATCCCTCGAACAGCGTCGTGTAGAACGGATGATTCACCATCGGAGCGTATCTTTCCTTCATCCTTCGGATCGCGTAGTCTCCGTCCCCCATGATGAACAGGGCTTCGGTGACATATTTCTCCATATACGGGCTTGCGTGAAAACAGTGCCTGAGCACTTTCCTGATCTGCGGATATTTGTCCCTGCCGGCGATGCCGGAGATTACGGCGAGCGCCTGCGCCCTGTCGTCCGTGCATTCCGTGTAGTCCGGGTGACGGTACTCCGCGCCTGTCCAGCACTTGTTGAAGCCTTCCTTGAGCCTGGCCATCATTCCGGCGTATTCCTCCGCATCGGTCTCCTCTCCGAGAAGCAGCGCCATTTCCCGCGCCGCGTCCAGAGCGATATAATGCCAGCCGGCGAAGATGAGCCTTATGTCCCTGTCATCGCCCCAGTCGCCCCAAGTCCATCCTCCGGGGCGGAAACCTGTGAGTCCGGTCTCGTCAAGCGTCCACAGCGCGAGGTAGCGGCGCACTCCGGGATAGACATCCGCGATGGTCCGGGCGTCGCCGGTGTTCATATAGTAGTTCCAGAATCCGTATTTCCCCACGCTCGCGAGCATCTGGGCCGGAAGTTCGCTGTCATAGTTGCCGGCCGGGACCGGGGAGAAAAGTTTCCCGTCCGGGCGCTGCCACGCGATGAGTTCGTGCATGCCCTTTCTCATCAGCGCGAAGGTCGATGTGTCGCAGGTGTAGAAGCATTCGCCCATCAGAAGGGTCTCATCGCCCCACCACTGCGCCCTCTCCCTTTCCGGGCAGTCGAAGAAAGTGTCCCGCATATTGACATAGAGGGTGCGGAGGGATTTCTGCCAGTACCTGTTGATGAAGTCGTCGCTGCAGCTGAAACTTCCCGAAAGTTCGGTGTCGTAGCCGCTCTCCCTGTAGGCGAGGGAGTCGAGCGTCACCCCCTTCGGGAGAATGATGTGGAGTATGTGGCCGTTGAGCCATCCTTTCGATTCATAGGTCTGCGCCCCCGGAGCGGTCACATATTCCGCCCGGAGGTTGACGTCGCCTGCGGCGAAGGTGTTGTCGGTGAAGATTGAGATTGTTTTCCCTCCCTCGGGGTCGGTCACCCCGAGCACGGGGGTCATCTGCAGGTTGTAGGGGAAGAATGCCGAAACGGTGTCCGCGGTTTCACCCTTGTTCAGTCGGATCTTCTCGAACTGTTTGACCCCGAAATCTTTCCACTGTGGAATCGGACGCGGGACCAGCCTGTTGAACGGAGCCCCACCCTTGTCGGCAATCACTGCGGCCCTGCGGAATCCGAGGCTTTCCGGAGAATCGGCTGTCTGCCATCCTCTGATGTCGGCACGTGCGTCAAACCGGATGTTGGATTCCGGAAGCCGGAAGTTCGGGTGCGGCGCGCCGGTGTCCCCGTAGGCGGGATGAATCCTGCAGAGCCAGCTGCCGTCGCTGACAATCTTCTTCCCGGGAATCTGCATCTCGAACAGAAGCCCGGCTCTTCCCGAACTCTTGTGCGAGAACCCCTCCTTGCCGAAATACCACACGAGAATCGCAATCTCGTTTTTTCCGGGTTTCAGCCAGCGTGCAAGATCTACTTCGTCGCAATATGTGTCCTGCGGGTTCGGACCCCGTTTCAGGCCGCCTTCCCGGATGACAGGCTCTCCGTTGATCCACAGCCAGTATTTGCTGTCGGCGGCAATGGCGGCGACAGCCCGTTCCGGGACCCCGTCAAGTACGACATCCTTTCTGAATGCCATCCAGACATTCGGCCTGTCAATCTCCGCCGGCGCAATCCACCGGCCGTGCAGGTCTTCCGCCCGCGACAAGACGCAGAGCAGCATAAAGAGAAGAATTGTGGCTGATTTCCTCATGATAGAAACTGTTTGTCAGCGAAATTTACATTATTTTTTTATCCGTCGGCCGTATTTTTATGCGGAAAGATGTTATCTTTGACGGAATCCCCGGTTCTGACGGCATATCCGGGGATTATTCACCACATTACGCGATATGAAAAACATTGAATTCAAATATCTCAACATAACCGAGGATGACACCGATTACGGACTGTGGGTGAGTACGGTCGGCTTCCAGTCCATCGGGAAGGGAATGGATTATCCGATTGAAGGACATCCCTCCGGTTATTTCTTCAATCCCGACAAGGGGCGTGTCCTCAATGAGTTCCAGTTCATCTTCATCAGCAAGGGAGAAGGGGTGTTCTCGACCGCCGGGCGTGAAGACGTGAAGGTGAAGAGAGGGAACATCATAATGGTTTTCCCCAATCAGTGGCACTCCTACCGTCCCGTCCCGGAAAAAGGCTGGGACGAATACTACATCGGCTTCGGAGGGGGCATAATCAATCATCTGATATCCCGCACTCCGCTCGCCGGTGAGAACCAGATTCTGGACATCGGACTCAACGAGGAACTGGAGTCGCTTTTCATGCGCGCCATCGAGGTGGCTCAGAACAACAGGCTTGCGACCCGGCAGTACCTCGCCGGAATCGCGATGCACATAATAGGTCTCGTGCTCTCCACTCAGCTCAACGGAGGCGATTCCACCGATGAAATCGGCGAGAAAATCAAGACCGCGGTCAGCGTCATGAACCGCAATGTCAACGAAGAAATCGACCTTGTCCGGATTGCCTCGGACCTTAACATGAGCTATTCCCATTTCCGGAAGGAGTTCAAGAAGAGGACGGGGACATCACCGAATCAGTATTTCCAGGAACTGAAGATAAAGAGCGCGAAGAACCTCATGTTTTCAACGAATCTCCCGGTGAAGGAAATCTGCTACCGGCTCGGCTACAGCTCTCCGGAATATTTCACTAACCAGTTCAGGAAACACGTCGGGAAAACTCCGCTGGAGTACCGGCGGTTCACGCAGGGCAGGGAAGAGGGGGAGGATCCGGTCCCGGAGGGATGACACCGGTCACGGTCTCTGCGTCTCTTCGGTGCCGCCCACATAGATGTCCCTGTCCTCCCAGATTTCATACAGAGGATACATTCTCTTCTTGAAGTCCTGATAGTCCTTGTCGGAAGCCTTCATCCAGCCGGTTTCCGCATAGGCCGCGATCAGCGGGAAGATATGGTCGAAAGTTTCGTCCACGGTCGTGTCGAATTCGGACCAGCACTCCACTCCGATGCCGATAATCTGCTTTTTCTTGGATGAATCGACGCTTTCCGGCACAATCGGAATACCGTAGGCGGTCGGCAGGGTGGTGTTGAAATAAAGCCCGTCCGTGTGGGAGAAGAGCACTTTCAGTCCGCTGTTCAGGTAAAAATGCAGATAGCTCTCATCGCCGACCCAGTACTGGACCACGGTTTCGCTTCCGACCCTGATCGGAACATTGCTTGTCATCCCCGGCTTCCCGACGGCTTCCCCCCAGGCCATGAGCGATTTCCCCTTGTTCTCGAGATATTCTGAAATCCCGTTGAAGAAATATCTCAGGAGCTCCCAGTCTTCCGTGATGCCGAGCCCGTTCTTCATCGCCCTGATGCCGGCGCTGTTCTGCCAGTGGTCGCCCTGGATTTCGTCGCCGCCGCAGTGGATATGTCTGCCCGGGAACAGTTCCGCAACCTCGTCGAGCACGGAATGGATGAACTCCATGGTCTCAGGCTTAGAGATGTCAAGAGTCTCGTCGAATGTTCCGAGCCTGCACTCCACCTCCCTTTCCCTGCCGGTCGTGCCGAGGTAGCTGTAGCAGGCCACGGCCGCCGACGCGTGGGTCAGAATCTCGACTTCCGGGATTATGGTGATGTGGAGCCTGTCCGCAAATTCTATGATTTCCTTAACATCCTCCTGGGTGTAATATCCCTCGTGAGGGATTTCGTAGAATTCGCTGCTGTTCCAGTAATAGTCCTTGCCGGTTCTCGGCCGCTTCGACCCTTTCTCGGTGAGCAGGGGATATTTCTTTATCTCCAGTCTCCAGCCCTGATCTTCAGTGAGATGCCAGTGGAAGTAGTTGTACTTGAGCCTGGCCATTTCGTAGAGCAGCTTCTTGACTGCATCCTTGCCCTTGAAATAGCGGCCTTCATCGAGCATGAGCGAACGCCAGGAGTGGGTCGGGTAGTCCGAAATCGTGGCCTCCCTGACGGAGAAAGCGCCGTTTTCGGACTTTATGGCCTGGCGCAGGGTCTGGATCCCGTAGAAAATGCCGACAGTCTCAGGCGCGGTAATCCTGATCTGCTCCGGGCCGATTTCAATCTTGTAGCCTCCCGTGCCCTTCACCTCCATCTGAGGGTTCAGCATGAGGCAGATGTCCGCCCCGTCCGTTCCCGGCTTTATGACCGGGGACATCTTGTGGTCGGACGCGAGAGCCTCCTGCAACTGCTCTGCTTCAAGCGACAGGTCGCCTTCGTAAGCTATGGAGAGGTCTTTCTTGAGTTCGAGTTCGCCTGAGCGGTAGGAAATGAACTGCGGTTTGGGCACAATCCGGAATTCTTCCGAAGCCGCCGGCTTCGGAAGAGTCCCGTCTGTTCCGTTTTCTGCTTTCGCACAGGCCGTGAAAGCCGTGAGAAGCGTGCTTGCAAGCAGCACTGCGAAAATTTTTCTCATATCTTGAATTTATTTTTGTCTTGAGCCGTAATCCTGTCGGCGGCAATCGCTTACCAACCAGGATTCTGCTTGATTGCTCCGTTTGTCATATTGATCTGCTTGGTCGGAATCGGAGCGAGATAGTCTCTCGACGCACGGAACTTCCTGTCCTGTTCGGCGATGACGAAACCGTTTTCGTCCAATGTCGGATTAAGCGTTTCGTTGGCTTCCGCATAGTTCGAGAACTTGACACCCTTGAGCGGCATCGGCATTTCCGTCTCGGCCGTCTTCCACCTGCGCAGGTCGTCATATCTGCTTGATTCGAAGCACAGCTCGACGGTGCGCTCGCGTCTGATTTCCTCCCTCATGTCCAGTCCGTAGGTGCTGACGAAGGAATTTGTCAGTTTCGGCATGCCCGCGCGCTCGCGGATTCTGTTTATGCTGATGTCAAGGTCGTCGTCGCTGATGCTTCCGGAAAGTTCGTAGGTCGCCTCCGCGTAAATGAGGAGGACTTCGGCGTATCGTATGAGACGGGCGTTGAAATATGCGAGTCCGTGGAAGATGTACGGGACTTCGCTGATGTATTTCCACACCCTGTAGCCAGTCTTGGTGGAACTTGTGCCGGAGAATGAAACCGGGCAGGTCTCGTACTTTCCGTTGGTGGAGGCGTAGATGTATTGCCTTCCCGGAATCTGGAGGACGCAGGTCATGCGGGGATCCCTGTCTTCATATTCCGACTCGATTGAGCCGTATCCGTTGAAGCAGGAATTGGCGTTCGTGATCGGGAGCCCGTTCTTGTCGAGGAACATATCGGCGAATTTCTTTGTGGCGCCGCCGAGGTAGCCCGCGCTCGCGTTGTCGGAAATCGGGTGGGTCGTGCCGCTTCCGACTCCGGCTCCGTACTGACGGTCGAGTATGCTCTCGCAGGAGTTGTCTCCGGCTTCGAGGAAAAGCTGCCTGTAGGTGTCAGAGCCGTATTTGTCGCTCTTCCACAGGGAATATTCCCCGCTTTCGATCACTTCCCGGGCCTCCTGTTTCGCGATGGCGAGGAGATCTTCGGCATCCCTGCGGTGCTTGTGGTTCTGCGCCCACGTCCCCGTGAAGAGAGCCACTCTCGCCCTGAACGCCTTAGCCGCGCCCCACGTGATGCGTCCCGTTTCGGACTCCTGCATTTCGCTCTTGTGAGGAAGGTATCCGCAAGCCTCTTTCAGGTCGGCGAGTATCGCGTCCTCGACCTCGGTGCGCGGCGTCCTTTCTCCGAAGAGCTCGGGAGAGTCCACGTCAAGCACCTTGTTCACCAGAGGGACGTCTCCGAACCTCTTGACAAGGCGGAAATATTCATACGCCCGGAAGAAGAGGGCCTCGCCCTTGTATCTCAATATGCCCGCGTCTTCGGTTTCCATCGCGTCCACGTGCTCCAGCAGGATGTTGATCTGGCGGAGATGCGCGTAGGCGTTGTCCCAGATGTCATCCGTCTCGTCCGGCAGCCACCGTCCGTTGCTCACGCTGTTGAATCCGAAATACGAGGTGGCGAGATCCGCCTTGAGGTCATAGTCCGCGAAATTGTCGCTGCCGTGGAAAGAGTCGAGATACCAGTAGAATTCGTTGGCCGCAAGGCGGTAGTCGTCCGCAGTCTTCCAGAAATCCTTTTCCGAGTATTTGTCCTGCGGGGTCAGATCCATTCCCTGGCAGGAAACCAGAGCGAGTCCGCAGACGAATGCATATATTGTTCTTGAAATTTTCATAAAGACATATACTTAAAAACGCTGACTTAGAAATTCAAATTCACTCCGAACGAGTAATAGCGCATGAAAGGATAACATCCGTAACTTCCGTTCATTTCCGGGTCGTAGTTGAACGGCATGTTGTGGATTTCGAACAGGTCGTTGCCGCTGAAATAGATTCTGAGACGGGAGATCCGGATTTTCTCGGTCCATTTCTGAGGCAGGGTGTAGCCGACCTGAAGGTTCTTGAGTCTTACGTATGCGGCGTTCACCGTCAGGTTGTCCGAGGTACGGTAGTTCCACTGATTCCTGTCATCGTCGTGCGTGAGGATAGGATATTTCGCATCCTGACGGTCCACGGACCAGGTGTTGTGGTAATAGTCTTTCATAGGGTAGTGCCAGTCCGGATAGAACGGGATGAGAGGTTCGCCGTCGAGTATGAGCGTACGCTGTCCGGTGCCCTGGAAGAAGAGGCTGAGGTCGACGCCCTTCCACTCGAAATTGAAGCTGAGTCCGAAATTGTAGTGCGGATTGCTGTCCCCGAGAGCGATGAGATCACCCTGATAGCCTCGGCTCATGTCGCCGGTGGCTGTGATGGCCCCGTCCCCGTCAAGGTCGGCGTACATCATATCGCCGATGCGGATGTTGTCCGGGACACCCTTGAGCGTCTTGTACTGTCTGAGGGTCTCTTCGTCCTTTATGATGCCGAGGCACTTGTAACCGAAGTAGGTGTTGGTCGAGTAGCCCTGGATGTAGCTGATGAGTCCGGACCTCAGGCCGTTGAACCCGCCGAGATCGGTGACCTTGTTGCGGGAGTCGGATATGTTGGCGCTGACGCCGTAGTGGAAATCCCTGTATGAGTCTCTCCAGGAGAGCGCGATTTCCCATCCGTTGACCATAAGTTCTCCGTTGTTCGTGGCCGGGGCCGTGCCTCCGAGGGTGCTCGGGTAGTCCACCTGGATGAGCATGTTCCTGTTCCTCTTGTGGAAATAGTCGGCGGTGAAGTTCAATCTGTTGCCGAGGACCGCGATGTCGAGTCCGACATTGGTCACCTCAAGCTTCTCCCAGGTCCTTGCGAGGGAGACCATATTCGAGGTCGCCTTCTGGCTCACTTCTTCCTTGTTGAAAGGATACGGGTAGGCTGAACTTATGCTTATCACAGGGATGTAGTCGTATTTTCCGATGTTCCCCTGTGCGTTTCCCATCTGACCCCACGAAGCGCGGAGCTTGAACTGGTCGAAGATGCCGAGTTCTTTCATGAACTTCTCCTCCGAAAGTCTCCACGCTGCGGAATATCCCGAGAATATCCCCCATCTGTGTCCGGGGGCGAAGCGCGACGTGCCGTCGCCTCTCGCGTTGATTTCAAGGATGTAGCGGTTGTCGTACACGTAGCTGAGACGCCCGTAGACCGAATTCATCGTTTCGGCGGATGTGGACTGGCTCGTCTCCTGGTTCTGGGTGCTTCCGAGGTTGAGGTTGAAGTTGTCTCCGGAGAAATTGTAGCGGAGGGCGGTGAACATGTCGTTCGTGAATTCCTCGTGCTGTCCTCCGACCATCACCTTGAAGTCGTGCCTGCCGGCGAAGACGTTCTGATATTCAGCGAAGACATTGTAGTTCTTGTACCAGCCCTTCGAGAAGGCCTTCTGTCCCCAGTTCTTGTCCGTGTTGTACCTGTTGATGCTGTCATCCCAATTGTACTGGACATATTTCTGCTTATAGACGAAGTCATCGTTCATCTGTTTCCGGAGTACGGTCTGTCCGGTGATTTTCAGCCCCTTGACGATTTCCCAGTCGAGCGAGAAGTTCATCGTGGTCGTGGCGTTGTTGTAAACGGTGTTGCCGCCTTCCTCAAGGTCCTGCGCCGGGTTTCCGTAGCCCTGCCAGGAGAAGAAGTTGCCCGAAGGGGTGTAGAGCGGAGCCCATGGGGACTGGCGCATGGCCCACGCGAGAGCCGAACCCGAAGCCGTGGAGTAGTCGCGGTTGTTCTCCGAGTATGATATGTTGGAGTGGAAGGCGAGATTGTCGAGAATCTGCAGGTCGTTCTTCACGCGCAGGGCGTATCTCTTGTTGTCGTCGTGTCCGAAACTCAGCGGCGAGTCTTCCGCCTGATAGAATCCGGAAACATAGTATTTGAATCTCTTCGTTCCGCCATAGACGTTCAGGGAGTAATTCTGAAGGCTTGAGCCTTTGCGGAGAAGGGAGTTCACCCAGTCGTGGTTCTTGTAATGCCTGGTGTAGCCGAGATAGCCTTCCGAGCCGCTTTTCACGATGTCGCTGTCCTGACGGATCAGCTCGAGGTCGGCCTCGGAATAGGCAGGGGTGTCGGAGCCGTCGGCGCAGGCCTCCCTGTCCATCTCGGCGAATTCGAGCAGGCTCACTTTCTGCATCACGTTGGTCGGGGTCTTGAGCGCATAGTAGGCGTTGAAGTCCACTTTCACCCTGCCTTCCCCGGCGGATTTCGTCGTGACGAGAATGACGCCGTTCGAAGCCCTGTTTCCGTAGATTGAAGCCTGGGCGTCCTTGAGGACGGAGACATTTTCTATATCGTTGGGGTTGAGGGAGTTGATATTTCCTTCCGCGCCGTCAATCAGGACAAGCGGCGAACCTCCGTTCACGGACGAGATGTCCCTGACCACAATCGAAGCCTCGGTGCCCGGACGGCTTCCGCTTCCGGAACTTCTGTTCACGACCACTCCCGGGAGCACTCCCTGAAGCGCGTTGGTCGGGGTTGCCGAAGGCTTGCTCTGAAAGGTCTTGTCATCGGTGGTGGCCACCGCGCCGGCGAGATTGGCGCGCTTCGCAGTACCGTAACCGATGACCACCACATCATCGAGCACATTGCTGTCCACATCGAGGACGAAATCGATGTTGTCCCTGTCTCCGACTTTCTCGGCGGCCGTCTTGAACCCGAGGCACGACGCCTCGATGACATCGCCCCCGGAAGCCCCGATTACATAAGTTCCGTCAATTCCGGTGACGGTCCCGACTCCGGCCTTGTCCCGGAGCGTGATTCCCGCGCCTATGACCGGGTCTCCGTTCCTGTCCTTCACGCTTCCGGAGATGTTCCTCTCCTGCGCGAAGGCTGCCAGTGAGACTGACAACAGGAATGCGGTTCCCAATATTCTTGTAGTTATTCCGCTGTAGTTCATATTGTTGTGGTTTTTGAATCAGTTATTTCTTCAGTGCCCAGGCTTTCATCAGATAGTTGTCGAACACGATTGTGCATTCTCCCAGTTCTTCGGACGGAAGAGCGGTGTCGAAGAACCATCCGTTATATTCCGGATATTTCGCCTTGTCCTCTTTGAGAAGCCATACCTCCGGGTGGTTCGCATCGCTTCCCGCAGCCACGATCCATACACCGCCTCCCTTGCCGAACGCGGCGTCGCATCCTCCGTTCTGAAGGTTATAGTCGATGGACCATCTGGACGGGCAGTTCACCGGATCGGTCTGTGACATCGCAGGATAATCGCCCCATCCGAACACGAAGTACATCTCCTCGAATGCCGATTTCTCCGGGGTATCCAGTTTCGTCGTGCTGAAAGTGCCTTCAAGCAGGTTGACGCTGATTTCGTAATATCCGGTCTCCGGAAGGACAATCGGATTCGGCGAGTCGGTTCTGATGATGAATTCTCCATCGTTGCTCAGGCCGTACTTCGTCTGTTCATCGGCTTTCACCGAAGTCACGAGGAAAATCTCCGTTCCGGCTCTCTCCGCATAGACGCGTCCCGTGAACTTATAGCTTTCCGCCGTCTTTCTTTCAGCGAGTACAGGCTGTCCGAACACGACCTTGTCCATATCCATTGCCTTGTCCTGGATGAACATCGCGCTGTGCATGAGGTTCGTGCCTTCGAACGTCGCCTTCACCGCGACGGTCGGAGCATATTCGGCGGTGGTGCCCTTTTCATCGGTGAGGGTGAATGTCACCGTATGTTTCAGGTCGTCCTTGCTCGTGAGGGCTATCGATTTGTCGATTGTCGCCGTCTTTCCTTCGTCAGTGCTGATTGCCGCGAGGTCTATGGTCTCGTCGACTCCGAAGTCCGCGGACTTTATCGTAAGGGTCTTGAGTTTCGTGCTGTTGCTCGTGAGAGTCATCTTGACAGGGAGGAAAATCCCGTCCGGAGAGGCGATGAATTCGACGTCGTTGCCGGTCACTTTGGCGACTTTCCCCGCAATGGTGATGGCGAATCCCATCTCCTGGACTATGGAAAGGCGTGCAGGCTCGGCCGTCACCGTAATCACGGCGGTGGCCTCTCCGGTCTTGTCGGCAAAATCGAAGGCCCTCACGGTCACTTCTCCGGTCGTGCCCCTTTTCACTTCGTCCGGGATTATCACGGACTGGGTGAGATTATACTCCTTTATATAGTTCTGGCTGCTGAAATCTATGCGCTGGGAGAATTCCCAGTCGGCGCTTTCCACCAATATATATTGGATTCCCTTGTCATCGGTGACCTTCGCGGTCAGATTCACGCTCTCTCCGGGAAGCCCTTCGAGTTCAGTCGCGGTAATCTCCACGACCGGGTCGGCGACGTCGGCCTTGTTTTCTTCCTGTCTGCAGGAAAACAGGAAAGCCGTCATCGGCAGCGCGACGGCGAGAATCTTGAAAATACTCTTTTCTTTCATAGTGTCATTAATCTATGTGGTGATTGTCTACCCGTGCAGCGAACGCATCGCAGTTCCATCGGACACGGCAAAATTACGGTTACTTTGTCTTTGGAGAGGTAGAAAAATGGTATTTCACCTTTAAAATTTGGCACAAAGTTCCGGATTTGTCAGAAAATGGTTACATTTGACCCGCTTTTGGAGATTTCGCGGGTCGCCGGAGGAAGCATCCGGGCGATTTCCCGCAAGAGCGAAAGTTGAACTAATAATCAAAACTATGTTGTTTCATGTTTATGGGGACCTGGCGGTCTATCAGTGGCTTGCCA
>CAVEDD010000016.1:18970-20242 GCA_963614515.1 Treponemataceae bacterium
TCTCTTAGCTTTGGAACTGCCGGATTCGCCTCAGATATTTACAATTTCGCCGGGAATGTGCGGGTTTTGACAGAAAATGATTACATTTGACCCGCTTTTGGGGATTTCGCGGGCTGCCGAATGCAATTTCGACATCCAGGCGGCTCTCCTCGAAAGCGAAAGTAAAACTAATAACTCAAACTATGTTGTTTCATGTTTATGGGGACCTGGCGGTCTATCAGTGGCTTGCCATGTTCGGAGTCCTTCTCGGACTTATACTTCTCAATGAATTCGCCAGACGGACCAAGTTCGGAGGCGCAGTGATGTTCTTCGCCGTTCCGTTGGCTCTCTCCGCCTATTTCGTGGCAATCCAGATCGGTGCGAAAGTCGGGGCCGAGTGGGCTCTCAACAACCAGACCTATCTCTATATGAACGGCTGGTTCCACTATGCGAAACTCTATGCCGCCCTCACCGGCTGTATCGGCTTCATGATGATCAAATACGAATGGGGCATAGGCAAACAGCACTGGTTCAAGCCTTTCCCTTTCATCATCGTCGCCATCAACATCCTCATCGCCGTGGCTTCCGACTTCGAGACCGCCATCAAGGGATGGTACAGCTGGTATCTGTCCCCGGAGCAGGTGTGGCTCTACGGAGGCTGGCACAATGTGATGAACGGAATCGCCGGTCTGCTCAACATCTTCTGTATGACGGCGTGGTGGAGCGTCTATGCGTCAAAGGACAGGAAGGATATGCTCTGGCCTGATATGACCTGGGTCTATATCGTCGTCTATGACATCTGGAACTTCGCCTACACCTACAACTGCCTGCCGACGCATTCGTGGTACTGCGGTGTCGCTCTTCTGCTCGCCCCTACCATCGCAGCCCTCTGCTGGAACAGGGGAGGCTGGATTATGAACCGTGCCAACACCCTTGCAATCTGGTGTATGTTCGCTCAGGTGTACCCGCTCTTCCAAGTGACTTTCCCGGACGGGACAGCCGCAAGCAAATGGGCAACCCTTCCGTCTCTCTATGCTGACGGCACTCTGAACGGCATCGTCGAGGGAGGAAGCGCAAACGCCGACCCTACCGCCATGACAATCGTGAGCGCGCTTGCTTTGATTGTGAACATCATCGCTCTCGGGTATATCATCTGCCAGGCACGGAAGCGCCACATCAATCCTTACAAGGAGGATGTCTTTGTCAATCAGAAGTATTATAAGGACGCTGCTGCGAGACGGGGCGAATAAAAAGCGGTCTGACTGCGTTGGACGGCTTGATGAAATCCTCACA
>CAVEDD010000017.1:0-16991 GCA_963614515.1 Treponemataceae bacterium
GAGTTCGGTGTGCTGCCCACAAAGGTGTTGAAAGAAGACAAGGCCGAATATATTCAAGCACTGATTGATACAAGAGAAGAAGAAAATGTTGAAATCTTCATTGATTGTATGACTGAACTGCATTGTCGCCATCTGAAATCTGACATTGACCTATATCTCAAGTCTACATCAGAGAAAGTGGACGATAATGTGGATCTGGGAAAGAAAATGGCCGACAAATGGTCGATAAAACCATCCTTGGCGGAGAAAATGGTCGATATTCTTAAATTTATGGCCGATAAACAGAAAGTCACCACTGAGGCAATTATTTCAGAATTCGGTTTCCCTCCCACTACAGCCAAACGGCATATGCGGCGGCTGACAGAGCTTGGCTATCTTGAAGCGCACGGCGGCAACAGAAACCGCAGCTACTGCATAAAAGAAACAGTAAAGTAAGCCGTCTCTCTACTGCATAATCCGGAGCATTACTGATGCACCGTACCTGCTCACTCGGCGAAGTCGCCGGAGGTTGCCGAGGTGAAGGAGATGAGTTCTGCGGGGGAAATCTGAAGCTGAAGTCCCCGGACTCCGGCGCTTATGAATATGGTGTCGAAATTCAGGGCTGTTTCGTGGAGGAAAGTCGGGAATTTCTTTTTCATCCCTATGGGGGAGCAGCCTCCCCGAATGTAGCCAGTGACGGAGAGCAGGTCCTTCATCGGTATCATCTCGACCTTCTTGTTTCCGGAGGCCTTCGCCAGAGCCTTGAGGTTCACCTCCCTGTCCCCCGGGACAACGCACACGATGTAACCGATCCTGTCGCCGTGCAGCACAAGGGTCTTGAACACCCGCTCGACCGGTTCGCCGAGGCTCTCCGCCACGTGACCGGCCGCAAGATTGTTCTCATCAACTTCGTATGGAATCAGCGAATATGTAATCCCCGCCTTGTCAAGCAGCCTCGCCGCATTTGTCTTTTCAGTGTTTTTCTTCGCCATAATCAAGTCAGAAGTACGAAAGGGAACTTCCCGGAAAGTCCCTTCAGTTTTGAATGCAACTCTCTGTCAATCATTGACTCGGATAGATTTTATGCAAATTTAAACTAAAAAATTGAATTTGCATAAATTTGGTAGAAAGAAAGAAAAACCCCGGTCCATCGTAAAGACAGACCGGGTGATTTTCTTTATTCGCCAGGAAGAATATTGAACTGGCCGTGGAATGTTACAGTGTGATTTCCATCCGGATAGTCATCTGTATAATCGTCTATGAATGAGCCTTCTACCTTGTATGTGCCGTCAGACTGCTTTGTAAGGGTCATACTGCCTGATGATGGATACAAACGGGAGTGATTGAGCGGCCTGAGATAGCTCTCGTCGCTTGGATCAGGATATGCACCGAAGAATATCCAGTATCTTTGAATGTATTCAATTGTGAAAGGCTCTCCAGTCATATCCGGATCCAGGTTGTAAGTCCCTGAATAGTCATTCGTTGTCGTAGGGACATAAAGACAGAAATTTGCGTAAGTGAAGTTTCCTTCTGCAGGATTGTCTCCCATTGCCGGATCTCCTTTTGACAAAGTAAGGTCAAGGAACTTAATTGTCATATCTCCATCTTCGTATTCATAGCTATAAGCGCAGCTTTCCGCGAAGGTGATATCATAATCCTGCTTTATGTCGGAAGCGACTCTCGTGTCGTACTTTCTGAGATTGTAGTCTCCATTGTCGCCACAGACTGCCTTGAATGAAAATTTGAAATTTTCCGCATCTGTAGTTGTTCCCTTTACATAGAGGATATACTCATCGTTGACATCTGTGGACTCGATTTTTATTGTAGCTGCGTCTAAACTGATAGATGTCCAAGTAGAGGCATCAAGAACTTGAGAGTTAACATTATATATGGAACCGATTTCAGCAGTAGGTTTCAGTGTAAATGTGCCGACAGGGAATTTGCCGCTGACGAATGTGAACTCGCTGGAAGCCATAAGGTCAAATGTGTAAGTATATTTTTTATCAGCGGTTTCTTCGTCACCTTCAGCCATATAGTTCTTGTCGAGGAATGTTATGAGCCAGTTTTGGGTACCCTCGCCGTATTCGTCAATATGACCATAATAGAAGCATTCAACTTCAACGATTTCATCAGTTGCACCGGCAGACTGAATCAATGTGAAAGTAGCCTCTACTTTAGAGTTGTACTCAAGGTTGATAGTTGCAGTACGCTTGTCTCCGAAGTTTTCCTCTACATTGATGTTAAGGGCTCCGTTCTCAATTTTTGCTTCAGCCCAATCCGCATCTGACACAGGGGTAAGTGAGACATTGCTTTTAAGCTTGACTGTCAGATTGTTTTCATCCGCAGAAACGACTGCGCTGTCTTCATTGATTGAAACTGCAGAAGTGCTTTCCTTGTGACACGCGGCCAGAGTCATAATACCGGCAGAGACCGCAAAGAGAAATTGTTTTAAGTTCATTTTACAATTATATTAGTTAATAATAAAAAGAAACACCCGACCCATCATAAAGACAGACCGGGTATTGTCCCCTGTGTGGTCCCAGCAGGGCATGATCCTGCGACCCCCTGATTATGAGTCAGGTGCTACTAACCAACTGAGCTATGGGACCGATGAATCAAAGAACTTTAAAACTTCACAGAGCCGCCGTTTTGGGGGACGGCTCTGCAAAGATATGAAATTTATTTCAAATTCCGTGGTTCTCCGCTCAGACTTTGATTTCAACCTCGACACCGCTCGGGAGTTCAAGCTTCATGAGCGCGTCAACGGTCTTCTGAGTCGAATCGTAGATGTCAAGAAGACGGCTGAAAGAGTTCAGTTCGAACTGCTCGCGGGCCTTCTTGTTCACGAATGTCGAGCGGTTGACAGTGAATATCTTCTTGTTCGTCGGGAGCGGAATAGGTCCGTTCACGCGTGCGCCGGTAGAAGAAACTGTCTCAACGATCTTCTTTGCCGACTTGTCAATCAGCATATGATCGAATGATTTAAGCTTAATTCTTATTTTTTGGCTCATATCGTTGTTGTATAACCGATTAAACTTTTGTTATTCCTCCTCAGGAGCCTTGTAGCCGGACTTCTCGATGATGTCCTTCGCGAGGCTCGCAGGAACCTCGGCGTAGTGGTCGAAAGTCATCGTGCTGGTCGCACGTCCTGATGAGATGGTACGGAGAACCGTCACATATCCGAACTGCTCGGCGAGCGGAACGAACGCCTTGACGATACGCGCACCGACCGTTGAGTCCATTGCGGTAACCTGACCGCGGCGGCGGTTGAGGTCGCCCACGATGTCTCCCATATAGTCTTCCGGAGTAACCACCTCAAGGCTCATGATAGGTTCGAGAAGAACCGGTTTCGCCTTAGGGCAGGCATGACGGAATGCCATACGCGCGCAGATTTCGAATGAAAGCTGGTCTGAATCGACAGGGTGGAATGAACCGTCCTTGAGGACAACCTTGAGAGAAGGAACCTCGTAACCGGCGAGAACGCCGTTCGCCATCGCTGACTTGAAGCCTTTCTCGACTGACGGGATGAACTCCTTCGGAATGTTTCCTCCCTTGACCTCATCAACGAACTGGAGACCCGTCTGTCCTTCGTCGGCAGGTCCGATTTCGACGATGATGTCGGCGAACTTGCCTCGACCGCCGGACTGCTTCTTGAACAACTCGCGGTGCTGGACAGGAACGGTGATGGCCTCTTTGTAGTTGACCTGAGGAGCACCCTGGTTGATGTCCACGCCGAACTCGCGGCGGAGACGGTCAACGATGATGTCGAGGTGAAGCTCACCCATACCGCTGATGACAGTCTGACCGGTTTCGTGGTCTGACTTGACAGTGAATGTCGGGTCTTCCTCGGCGAGTTTCGCAAGAGCGATTCCGAGCTTGTCAAGATCCTTCTGGGTCTTAGGCTCCACTGCGAGTCCGATTACCGGATCCGGGAACTCCATTGACTCAAGGGTGATAGGGTTGGTCTCGACGCAGATTGTGTCTCCAGTGCGCAGATCCTTGAATCCGACTGCGGCGCAGATGTCTCCGGCCTCGACGAAATCGATAGGGTTCTGCTTGTTGGAGTGCATCTGGTACAGACGTGCAACCCTCTCCTTCTTGTCGGAACGGGTGTTGAGCACATATGAACCTGCATCGAGATGTCCGGAATATGCGCGAAGGAATGCGAGACGGCCTACGAACGGGTCGGTCGCAATCTTGAACACGAGCGCGCAGAACGGCTCCTTCGCGTTCGGATGACGCTCTTCCTCTTCTCCTGTCTTAGGATTGACTCCCTTGATTGAAGGGATGTCGAGCGGAGACGGAAGGTAACGCATCACGGCGTCGAGAAGGAACTGCACTCCCTTGTTCTTGAATGAGGAACCGCAGCAGGCAGGGACAATCGACATATCGATGGTCGCCTTGCGCAGAGCCGCGATGATTTCATCCTCGGAGATTGAATCCGGATTCTCGAAGAATTTCTCCATCAAGCTGTCGTCATAGTCGGCGGCAGCCTCGACAAGTTTCTCCCTCCATGCGGCGGCTTCCGCCTTGAGATTCTCCGGAATGTCCTTTATTTCATAGTTCACAAGCTCTTCGCCTGAATCGTAGTAGATTGCCTTGTTGGCGATGAGGTCGATGATGCCCTCGAACTTGTCCTCGGCTCCGATTGGGAGACAGATTGGGACAGCCCTTGCACCGAGCTTGGTCTTTATTTCCTCAACGACGGCGAGAAAGTCCGCTCCGACGCGGTCCATCTTGTTGACATACGCGATTTTAGGAACGCCGTACTTGTCAGCCTGACGCCATACGGTCTCGGACTGAGGCTGCACGCGGCCCACAGCGCAGAATGTCGCCACTGTGCCGTCGAGCACACGGAGGGAACGCTCCACCTCCACGGTGAAATCGACGTGTCCCGGAGTGTCGATGAGGTTAATCTGATATGTATCCCCTTTGTAGTGCCAGAAAGCGGTGGTGGCAGCGGAAGTGATGGTGATTCCACGCTCCTGCTCCTGAACCATCCAGTCCATTGTGGCCGCTCCCTCGTGAACTTCTCCAATCTTGTGGGTCTTGCCCGTGTAGTAGAGAATACGCTCGGAGGTAGTGGTCTTGCCGGCATCGATGTGAGCCATGATGCCGATGTTTCTGGTGAATTTAAGATCTCTTGCCATTTGTCAATGTTTCCTTGGGGATTAGAATCTGAAATGTGCAAAAGCCTTGTTGGCCTCCGCCATTCTGTGCATATCTTCTTTTCTCTTGAATGCCGCACCCTCGCAGTTGTACGCCGCGATGATTTCGGCACAAAGTTTTTCGGCCATGGAGTGACCTGAACGCTTGCGGGCGAAGACTATCATATTCTTCATCGAGAGCGAAATTTTCCTTTCAGGACGAACCTCCATCGGCACCTGGAAGTTAGCTCCGCCGATACGGCGTGACTTCACCTCTACCTGAGGGGTCACGTTCTCGAGAGCTTTCCTCCAAATATCGAGAGGAGCCTTGTCAGAATCTTTCATCTTCTCGCCTACCATGTCAATGGCATCGTAAAAAATAGAATACGCGATACTCTTCTTTCCCTGCAACATAAGATTGTTCACGAAACGCGTTACCATCACGTCGTGAAACTTCGGATCTGGAAGTAGAATCCTCTTCTTAGGCTTCGATTTTCTCATTGTTTTTGTTGGAAATTAAGGTAATGAATTAAAATTACTTCTTAGCGGGCTTTTTCCCTGCCTTCGGCCTCTTGGCTCCGTAGAGAGAGCGGGACTGTGTCCTTCCCTCGACGCCGGCAGTATCCAAAGCGCCCCTAAGGATGTGGTAACGTACACCCGGAAGATCCTTTACACGACCGCCGCGGACAAGCACGATTGAGTGCTCCTGCAGGTTGTGTCCCTCTCCAGGAATGTACGCGTTGACCTCTTTGGAGTTGGTCAGACGTACACGGGCAACCTTACGCATTGCTGAGTTCGGTTTCTTCGGTGTGGTTGTGTACACACGCACGCATACGCCCCTTCTCTGAGGGCAAGCATCCAGCGCGCGAGATTTACTCTTCTCGACGATAACCTCGCGTCCTTTGCGAACTAACTGTTGAATTGTTGGCATAAATGATTATAAATCTATTATTTATGTTTAACTCCCCAAAAATTGGGGCTGCAAATATACGAATAATTTTTTGATTATCAATAATAAAGAACCGTTTAATCAAAAGGGGGATGACTTTTTTGTCACCCCCTGATATTCATGTATTTTACACTGGGTTACAGATTGGCGTTATCCTTCTTCCAGTCGGAAACCGCCGGCACGATGCCGAGTTCCACGATTTCGTCACGCATCTTGCAGAGATGGTCGTAGGAAGCATCGAGAGCGGCAAGCTCCTCGGCCGTACCCTGAGGCATTGTGTAGTGGCAGCCCGTCGCATCGATTTTCGTCGGCATCGCCATCATCACGTTCTTATATTTGCCGCAGTTCACGTAGGTTCCGGCAGGAAGAGTGAACTCGGCGCCGCCCATCGCAGCCTCAATCATCTTGACCGCGTTGTAGGCCGGGCTCTGGAACGATGAGCGTCCGCGGAGCTTGATGATTGCGGAACCGCCCTGGATTGTCTCCTGCTTGATTTCAGCCATCCTCTCTGCTGAAAGACCCATCTCTGAAAGCGGCTTGCCGTCAATCTTCACCTGCGATGCAAAGACCGCCATCTGCTCGCCGTGGCCGCCGTAGGTGTGCGCACCCGTGACTGCGCTCTGAGGAACGCCGAACTCCTTCGCGAGATTGCTCTGGAGACGTGTCGAATCGAGGGCTGCGAGTGAGGTGAGCTGCTCCGGCTTCAGACCGGAATGGATGAGAGCCGTGAGAGCCGTCACGTCGGCCGGATTGAAAATCACGACGACGTGTTTCACGTCCGGGCAGTACTTCTTTATATAGTCGCCGAACTGGGCCGCAATCTGGCAGTTGCCCTTGAGAAGATCCTCGCGGGTCATGCCCTCCTTGCGCGGTGCTCCGCCTGATGAGATTATGTATTTCGCGTCCTTGAACGCAACTTCCGGGTCAACCGTCCAGGTGATGTTCGCGCCCTCGAACCCGCAGTGGTACATTTCCTCTGCGACGCCGTGGACGCCCGGCTCGAAGATGTCATAGAGGCAGATGTTCGGAGTGAGTCCGAGCATGAGCGCCGTCTGAGCCATGTTGGAGCCGATCATTCCGCCGGCTCCGACAATCGTAAGTTTCTCGTTTGTCAAATACTTCATGATATTATTGTTTTAACACATTATTTCTGATGCCTGCCGGGAATCCCGCCCGATGTGAATCCGGACGGATTTCCGATTGCGGCAGAGCCGGAACACGCTACGCAAAACCGATTCCAACTCCCTGAAATTCGGGCGCAAATTTAGCAAATAATTAAAAAATAACTATATTTGCAGCCGTAATAATTAACGATGGCAGACACGTGGAACCTCCCAGTCCAATATCAGGAACTCAGAGCATAACGGCGGACAGTCTTTCTGACGACCCGCTGGCGACCAGCTTTCATATAACGGATTAAGGCACACCCTCCAGAACGGAGGGCGGGTTTTGTCGTGTACTGCATTTGATTTTGTAAAACCAGCTTACGGGCTTATATGGCACTATATCTTAAAAAGGAACTTGAAAACGGGGCCGAACTTGCGGTCTGGCAGATTACGGAAACGGAAGAGGAACTCAAGGAACTGAGCTCCGTGCCGACTGACGAGATGGAGGAAATCAACCTCTATGGGAGTGAGTCGCAGAGAAAGCAGAAACTCGCCGTGAGGGCGCTCATAAATGAACTTTTCGATGAGAAGATGTATCTCGACCACCACGACAACGGAAAGCCGTACCTCGAGAACTGTGCCACCAACATAAGCATAACCCATACGGATAAATATGTCGCCGTCATAATCCACGACGAGGACGACCTCGGAATCGACATCGAGTCGCTGGACAGGGATTTCTCCGCAGTGGAGAAAAAAGCCCTGTCGGAAGACGAAATCGACGACCTCGACGATGACGACAGGAAGCGGAAGAACGAGCAGCTGGCCATCTACTGGTGCGCAAAAGAGGCCATATTCAAGAGGATGTCACAGAACAGGGTGGATTTCGCCGAGCAGATTGAGGTGGAGAAGTTCAATCCCAAGGGCGAGGGGGAGCTTGAGGCGACTTTCATCCACAAGGACGGGCACGAGGAGGAGTTTGATCTGGAGTATATGACTTTCGACCGCCACGTCCTCGTCTGGCTGGTCGGTTAAAGAGGCGGCGGTCTGCCGCGTTGGACGGCTTGTCCAAATCCTCACAACCTACAGGTTGCTGCGGTTTGGACTTCACCGTCCGCCTTGCATCCCATCCGTCTCTTTAACCGACCGCCATGGAGACTTCAGGAGTTCCAGCCGCCGCCAAGAAGGACATACTCAAGAGAGGCGGTGAACCGGCGGCCGTCGCCGTCTTCCCAGAGGTACCGGGCGCAGGGCTGCCGGCGTGCCGATTCGCCGAGTTGAGAACCTTCAGGACCGCAGTCAGCGACCGTTCCTCCCGCCGCAGCCGGCTCATCCGCCGGGCCGAGGAACTTGCCGCCTCGGAATGCGGCCGCCGCCTGAATCTCACTGTCCGTCAGTTCGTATATTGATTTGGATTCGTCCCAGCCGTGGTCGATGCGATGCAGCTCGCCTTTCCCGCGGGCTTTTTCAATATTCTTCTCGTAATGCGGCGGAATCACGTCCTTCCACGACTTTATGGCCTCCCACGCCTCACGTGAGCCGTAATACGCCTTCATCTTCTCCGGATCGCCGTCCACCCACGACTGCGTGCCGAGTCCTTTTTCGTAGGCGTACGGTTTCATAAACATCTTCACGGCGAATGCCGGGGCGAGGAAAGCGAGATTATAGAACCACGGAAGTTTCGACTTCATCCGGCGGAAATATTCATCGACAGGGACATTTTCCCGGAAATGAAGAAAATTCTCGAGGACATCGGAGTCCTCATACCACATCCCGTGGAAGTTCTTCAGTGCAAACCATTGCGGCTCAAAGACTTTCTCCGGCCCTGGCAACCCGAGCGAGGTGAGCATCCGGGTTTCGAACTCATAGTTGGTCATCCTGTACTGTTCGCCGCTTCCGATGTTGTAGAAATTGTTCCAGAAATCTTCCGGCACCCAATCCTCGCAGACATTGGCGAGAAGCCGGCCGGAATCCTCGATGGTCGCCCACTCGAGCACGCCCGCTACGGGAACGTGGAACGCGGTGGGGCTGACGGCCTTGAGTATGCCCGGATAGAGTATCCCTGACTGACGCAGCGACACCCATTGCGGGATCCCGGAATCGACGATGGCTTTCTCCGCCCGGATTTTCGAGACGGAATACGCATCGAAAAGGCTCGCGGTGACAGGGTCGCCGGAACGCCCCCAGTGATTCGGAAACTGCCTGTCACCGAGCTGGGCCACGGAACCTATGTAAACGACCTTGATTTTTGACGGATCCGGCTGCGCCAGAACCGCCTTTGCGATATATTCCGCCGATGTGACATTGACTTTGAGAGTCTTCTCCGGGAAATAGTCCGCCGCGGGGGACACCATCCCGCCGACGTGCAGGACGAAGTCCGCTCCGGTCACGCCACGGAGGATGTCGTCATAATCCGTAAGGTCGCCCCAGACAATCTCCACCGAGTGGTCATCGAGATATGGAGCGAGTTTCTTCCTGTTCTTTTTGCTCGGACGCGCCAGCACTCTGACGACGAACCTGTCAGACCGGGAGTGCAGTTCCTGAAAACCCGCCCAGCCCATATTCCCGGTAGCCCCGGTCAGAAACACAGTTTTCCTTTCCATTTCAGTTTATCATTTCAACCGTTCCTTCAACGCCTGTCACTTCAGCCACAGCTCCGGATTCTGAGGAGATGTGTCCTTCCAAATCTGGAAATGCAGCTGCGTGTCGCGGTTTATGGTGTCCACAGTCCCTATGTCCTGTCCCGTCCTGACCTTCTGCCCGGACTTCACGACGACATTCCTGAGCTTGCAGTAGAAAGTGAAATAGCTGCCGTGCTGGACAAGCACGCACTGGTTGTAGCCCGGCATCACAAGCACCTGCTTCACGACCCCGTCAAACACGCATTTCACTGCCGTGCCCGGAGGCAGCGCAATCCCGACCCCGTTATTCTTCGGAAGCTTCACCCCCTTATAGACAGGATGATACCTTTCCCCGAAAGCGTCCACCACGGGCCCGTCGGCAGGCCACGGAAGCTTCCCCTTGTTTTTCGAAAACTCGGCCGCCAGCTTCTCGTCTATCACGGTCTTGCCTGATTTCTTCCCCGAACCGGAAGCCGTGCTTCCTTTCATGGCCTCCCGCACCAGACGTGCGATTTCCCGGTCAAGAGCCTCCACCTGCTTCTTCTTTGCGGCGAGTTCCCTCTGATACTTCGTCTTCTCCTTTTTGAGTTTCCCGACCAGAGCCTTGGACTCGGTCTGTTCACGCTGAAGCTGGTCAAGCTCCTTCTGAGTGTTCTGCGTCACCTTCTTCTGTTCGGCGCGAAGCTTCTGCAATTCATCACGTTCCGCTTCAAGACGGCTGCGTGTCTCCTCCATGCGCCCGGCCTCCTCCCCGATCTGCGAGGCGAGACTCTTGAAATACCCGTAGCGGCGGTAGGCCTGGGACAGGTCTTCGCTCGCAAGGATGTACATATACCATATCCGCGCGTCACGATTCTTGTATGCGGCCAGGACAAGCCGGTCGTAATGCGCCGCGAGCGTGTCGTAACTCTCCTGCAACCTGTTGATTTCCTTCTGCTTGAGATAGATTCTGTCCGCACATTCCCTTTCCTTGCGCCGGCTCTCCTTCAGAAGCGCCTGACGGTTGCTCACCTTCTTGGAGAGGAGGCTGTAGGTCGAAAGGGCGCTGCGGCTTTTTGAATCATTGGAGGACAGCTGCCTGTTGATGATTTCTATTTCCTTTTCGAGTTTTTCCTTCCTCTGCTCCTGCGCACTCGTATCCTGCGCGTATGCGCCGATGATTCCGGAAAATCCGAGAATCACGGCAAGCGCCGCCGCACGGCCTGCGCGAAGGAGAGACGATATGGAACAGACTCTCATTTCCCCGCAGCCTTTTTCCTTTCGGCGATGCGGGAGTCGAGATCCGGGATTTCGCCGTCGGTATTCTTCGCCTGGGCCCTGTACCAATAGACGAATGCGAGATCATACTCTTTCAGAGCATAGAGCACCTCGGCATAATGATCCATAATCACCGCACTGTCCTTTCCTCCGTAGAGCATCGCGTGCTTGAAGAAAGGCTTGGCCTCCAGCGCCTTGCCCTGCAGGTAGAGTATCCATCCGAAAGTGTCGAGATAGGTCGCGTTGTCCGGTTCAGCCTCTATCGTCTTCTTGCTCATGGCGTACGCCTTCTTCAGATTCATCCCTGAAACCGAAAGATAATAGGCGTAATTGTTCAGCACATAGATATTGTCCGGGCTGACCTTCAGAACCTTGTCGTATGACTTGAACGCGTTTTTCAAGTCACGCTTCTGATAGTACGCGTCGCCCATCGCGGAACAGGCGGACACGATGACCGCACTGTCTTTAGGCGACCTGCGCAGCATCTCCCGGGAAAGTTCTATGACCTTGTCATATTCTTTCATGAAAGAGTAGCCCGTGCCGGCGAGCGCAAGGAAATCAGGGATGTCCGGGTATTGCAGCGCCGCCTCCGAACCGGCCTCCGCAAGCTTCTCCCATTTCTTGGAATACATCAGCGCATAGAGGTAGGTCGCCGTCAGTTCCGGCATGTCCGGATGCATGGAGGCGTTCAGCCGGAAAAGGCCTTCCGCAACATCCTGGCGCTGAGTGCGGTAGTAGTAAGCGGCGACAGTGGCTATAACCGAGCTGTCGGAAGGATGCTCCCGGAAGCAGATGTTCGCCGCCGTGTCAATCTGAGGCAGAAACGAAGTGATGAATTTCGGGTCGGACTGCTCCGTCACAGCCTTCAGATATTCGGCCTTCCCCTGCGCCGGCACCGTGCCGTTCGACATATATCTGTCGAGAAGAGGGAAATATTCGGAATATCTCCTCGTCATCCGCATCGCCTCCGCCTTCCCGAGAACCGCCGGAGCGAACGTTCCGTCGAGGGAGAGGGCCTCATCGTAATATGCGACCGCAAGCGAATCATCGTACATCGACATCCTGTAGTCTCCGAGAGTCGAAAGAATATATGGGGAGGAATATCTGGAATTATAATTCTCCAGTGATTTGTATGCCTCCTCCGTCTTTCCCGACGCCATCAGAAGACGGAAACGGTAAATCGCTATGGATTCCGAATCCCCGAACACCCGTTCTATGTCATCGAGTGTCGCCAACGCCTTGTCAATCTGAGCGTTCTGTGCATACATCTCGGCGAGGTCGAAATAGAGTTCGCTCTTTTTCGGAAAGTCGGAGAGAAGTTTTTCATAAACCTCTATGGCTTCGGAGAGCTGGTCCGTGTAGCGATAGACGACGGCAAGCCGCTGACGATACCAGAAATTTTCCGGATCACACTCCACGGCACGCAGAAGTTCGGTCTCCGCGAGGTCATTCTCATTCCCGGCAAGATACACGAGAGCGAGGTAATAGTGCGCGGCATCATAGTCCGGATCCGAAACCGTTATCGATTTCAGCATCCTTTCCGCGTCGGCATACGAGCCGGCGTCATATTTTTCAACCGCGAGAAGCAGCGCGCTGTCCTTTATCGAATCCCTGAGTTCCTTCTGGGCGGATGCGTTGACGCAGAGACACGCCGATGCGAGGACAAGAAGAATATGTTTCGAAAAATTTGTCATATCATCGTTTTCTGCGGAGTCCCATAATCAAAACTCCCGCCATTCACTGCAGGACATATGCCTTCCGGGAGGATTCTCAGCCGCACAAACTCACAAAGATAACAAGCAATTCGCGAAAAAAGAGTATTTTTGGGAAAAATATCGGCTGGTGCAACGTAAAGGACCGGGGTTGCATCTTGAATGCCGGAAGTTTTCCGGTCCGCAACTTGGCGTCGTGGACGAAGACAAGGCTGTTCTGCTCATAGACAGATGCATCGGAGGAGACCGGGCTGCACAGAGGAGGATGTACGAACTTCTGGCACCCCGCTATTTCCCTGTATGCTTGCGTTATGTGGGAGACAGAACCGTGGCGGAGGACATCCTGCAGGAAGGTTTCGTGGCGCTGTTCACGAAGTTGCGGAGTTACGGCGGCACAGGGTCGTTCGACGGCTGGGCGCGCAGGATTTTCATCAACGCCTCTCTGATGTACCTCAGAAAGAACGACGCGCTCAGGATGAGCGACGACATTTCGACTGCGAGGGGGTTGAACGTGAACGAGGAAACCGCCATTGAAAAACTTGCATATAAGGACATCATGGCCGTGATGACGGAGATGCCGACAGGATTCAGAACCGTGTTCAACCTCTATGCGGTCGAAGGGTACTCGCACAAGGAAATCGGGGAGATGCTCGGAATCACGGAAAGCACGTCGAGAACGCAGCTGAGCCGGGGACGAATCTGGCTGCAGAAAAAGATACGGGAACAGAATGAATACGGACGAAAATGACGGACGGACAGTTTGACAAGCGGATTCGGGAGATTCTTTCAGAGCCGGAGGAACAGCTTTCTCAGGAGGCTCTGGACAGAATCTGGAACGGAGTCGAGTCGAGGCTTGACACCGCTCAGGACCGGCGCGGGATTGTCGTTCTGCGCAGGTGGCTCGCAGCGGTCTCCTCTGTCGCGGCCGTCGCGGCGGTTGCGCTCGCTGTCGTTCATTTCCTGCCTGACGAACTTCCGGAAGATGGAACCGTGGCCGCGGAAGAGATTGTCGCCGAAGCCGCAGGACAGGATGCGTCAGAAGAGTCTCCTTTCTGCGCGGAATCGATCGGGAAAGAGATTGTCGCCGTAAAAGAGGCTTTAGCCGCAGTTGAAGGTCCGGTCTCGGGAGTAACGGAGGACGACGCAGCGGCCGCAGAAGAGACGGAGAGCACGGAGGATACGATGGGGACAAAGGGCACGGAAGACACGGAGATTGCGGAAAATACGGAGAGAGCGGGTTCGGTGTCTGCGGAGAGGGTGATTGCGGAAGCGGCTGCGACGGACGGAGAGGACTGGTCTGACGTCGATGAAACGGATTTCGAAAAGGATTATGTCAAGAAAAAGGCAGGCAGACGGAGGCCGTTCGAGCTTTCGGTCGGAGGGAACAGCTTCATCGGCCCGCAGAAAAGTTCCGGCCCGGTGAGACTGTCATCGAAGGGCAACCGGACTCCTTCCGGAAAGGAATTCGTGGAAGGGAGCAATTCCGACACCTACAGTCTTCCGATTTCGTTCGGAGTCGGAGTGAAATACAGCATAACGAAGTGGCTCGGAGTCGGGGTGGGATTCAGTTACACTCTGCTGAACAAGAAAGTCACCGGAACCTATTATGACGCGGACGGATGGTGCTGCAGCGCCGAAATGAAGAACAGCCAGCACTATATCGGAATCCCGGTTGACATCTATTTCAGCCTGTTCCGTACAAAACAGTGGAACGCATACGCGGCTGTCGGCGGGGCGGTGGAGAAATGCGTCCGCAACAGATACACCGGCATATTCGACGGAGAGTCCCTGTTCTACACCAGAAATGTCGGCGGAGTCCAGACATCGGTCAAGGCCGGACTCGGAATCGAATATTCTCCGCTGGATTTTCTCGGCATTTACATCGACCCGAGCATAAAGTACTATTTCGCCGCCAATCAGCCGCGAAGCATCAGGACGGCGCAGCCTCTCGCCTTCGGAGTGGAAGCGGGTCTCCGCTTCAAACTGTGACGAGGCCGGCTGAAAAGTTCCCGAAATCGGAGCGGCTCAAGGAGCCCTGGGATATGGTCAAACTATTGTCCTGCATTCCCGCCACCCTCTATTATGTTGCGGGCGAGAGTGTTGGCGCAGACGAAATTCTTCAGTTCCCTGCAATCGGTGTGGAGGATGCTGTGACGGTCTCCCTGCCAGAGGAGGCTTCCCGCGTGAAGGAATGCGATCTTGTCCCCTATCTCCAGAATCGAATTCATATCGTGGGTATTCACGACGGTCGTCATATTGAATTCCTTGGTCAGGTCGCTGATGAGGCGGTCTATGAGTATTGAAGTATAGGGATCGAGGCCGGAGTTCGGCTCATCGCAGAGAAGATAGGACGGATTCAGGGCTATGGCACGGGCAATCCCCACCCTCTTCTGCATTCCTCCGCTAAGTTCGTTCGGGAACTTGTCGTCCGAACCGATGACATTCACCCGCTCGAGACAATACTTCGCCCGTTCAATCTTTTGGGCATGGCTCCAGTCCGTGAAGAACTCCATCGGAAACATGACGTTCTCAAGCACGGTTGCGAAATCGAACAGCGCACTGTTCTGGAACAGAATGCCTATTTTCTGATGCAGAGCCTTCCGCTCCCTGTAGTTCATGGCCGACAGGGATTCATCCCCGTATTTTATTTCGCCGCTGTCCGGCGCAATCAGCCCGATGAGGCTTTTCATCAGCACTGTCTTTCCCGAACCGCTCGCTCCGATTATCATATTGCACTGGCCTTCGGCATATTCCACATTTATGTCGTCGAGGACAGTCACGCCGTCGAAAGCCTTGCAGAGATGTTCTACCTTTATCATATATATCAGGTTCATCGGGTTATGAATTTCTCTCCCCTGTTCATAGCTTCAGTTCCGTCAATAGAGCATAAGCTGGGTGAGGATGAGGTCGAACATGAGAATGAGTATGCTCGACACGACGATGCTCCGCGTGCCCGACTTGCCCACGCCGAGGGAACCGCCCTTGGCGTAGTAGCCGTTGAAAGCGGAGACCGACGATATGATGAAACAGAACACGGACATCTTGAAACAGCTGTAGAAGATGTAGTAGCCGTTGTAACAGTAGTGAAGACCGGTGACATATGATTCCGTGGATATTATTCCGGTCACCGCGACCACAATCCATCCTCCCACAAGCCCGAGTCCGAGACTCATCAGCATGAGCAGAGGGCTGAGGACTGTGGCGGAAACAAGTTTCGGAAGCACGAGGAAGCCGGCCGAATTCACTCCCATCATATCCATTGCGTCAATCTGTTCCGTGATTCTCATACTGCCGAGCTCGGAGGAGATGTTCGAACCCATCTTCCCCGCCAGGATGAGCGCCACCATCGTGGAACAGAACTCGAGAATGAGGCTCTCTCGCACCATATAACCGACATACATCTTGTCGATGAACGGATTTTCAAGGTTGGAGGCCGTCTGGATGACGAGAACTCCGCCTATGAAAAGGGAGATCACTCCGACTATGACAATCGAAGAGAGGATGAGTTTGTCCGACTCAAGCACGAACTGCCGCCGGAAAAGTCTCCATTTCTCCGGTCTGCGGAAGACCTGCTTGAGGAACAGGCAGTAGCGTCCGACATTTTCAAAAAACTTTCTTATCATCTGAGCAATTGTCAAAAAGCGTCAGTCTCGCCCGGAAACCAATCCGCCTTTCCCGAATGAGTCTGCGGTAAAACATCAGTCTTCCCAGAATACGGTGCGGGAAAAATCCGGATTCACACGGATGTTCACATTCAGGGTCTCCTCTGGCAGCAGTTCCCCAATGTTCTCCGGCCACTCCATCAGGCAGAGGCAGCCGCTGTAGAGATAGTCGTCAAGTCCGATGTCGATTGCCTCGGACAGTTTCGTTATCCGGTAGAAATCAAAGTGATAGACAGACTCCCCGTCTTCCGTCACATATTCGTTGATTATGGTGAATGTCGGAGAGCAGACCTGATCCGTCACTCCGAGCCGTTTGCAGACGGCCGTCGTGAATGTTGTCTTCCCCGCCCCCATCGGCGCATGGAAGGCGACCAGCCGCCGCTCCCCGATCTGCTCGAGAAACTCCCCCGCCGCCCTGTCGAGGTCGGCCGTGTCCTTTATCGTGATGCTGTGCTCCATGTCAGAAAATTATCTGTTGCATCCCCGCAGGCTGTCCTCTGCATTCCTGCGGGTATTTCCCGCTGTATCTTTCAAAATTCGAAGCCGCGAAGCCCGACA
>CAVEDD010000017.1:17001-20014 GCA_963614515.1 Treponemataceae bacterium
ATCCTTTATCGTGATGCTGTGTACCATATCTGTCAAAAAATTTTGGCTGCTATGTCTTTGATTATCGCCACTGTTCCATCATTGGCATTTATGGCCTTCGCGAATTTCAACATTCCGTTCACAAAATCGCGTATTGTAACGGATTTCATATCACATATACGAAGCCGCGAAGCCCGGCAAAATTAATAAATATTACGCAGAGAATCAAAGCTGGCGGGTTTTGTCGAGGAAGCGGAAGCCGGTGGCCTCGGACAGGTGCAGGACTGAAATGTCGGGAACTCCTTCGAGGTCGGCTATGGTGCGGGCGATGCGGATGATTCTCATGCAGGCTCTCGCGGAGAGTCCCATCGACTCGACCGTGCGGCGCAGGAAATCCCTTCCGGCATCGCTCAGCGGGCAGTACCTGGCTATCTGACGGTTGTTCATCATCGCGTTCGTGTAAATCCCGTCGCCGGCGAAGCGCTCCCGCTGGATTTCTCTCGCCCTAACCACCCGTTTCCGCACACTGGCGCTGCTCTCGCATTCCGACGGCGCGGTGAGCTTCGAGGCATCGACGGAGTGCATCCAGAGCTGGATGTCTATGCGGTCCATCATCGGGCCGGAGAGGCGCGTGAGGTAGTTGAGCCTCTGCCCCGTGGTGCAGCGGCAGCGGTCGCCCTCGCCATAGTAGCCGCAGGGGCAGGGGTTGGCGGCCGCGACGAGCATGAACGATGCCGGATAGGTGACCTTCCCACGGAGACGCGACACGGTGATTTTGCCGTCCTCAAGCGGCCCGCGCAAGGCTTCGATGACTTTCTTGGGGGCTTCGCAGAACTCGTCGATGAACAGCACGCCGTTGTGCGCGAGGGAAATCTCTCCTGGCAGGATGCTGTCCGAGCCGCCGCCTATGAGGGCGGGGATTGACGCACTGTAGTGCGGCGCCCTGAAAGGGCGGACGGTCATCAGCCCCTGATGACCGTAAATCCCCACCACCGAGTAGATCTTGCTGGTTTCGAGCGACTCCTCCTTCGACATCGGAGGCAGAATCCCTGCAAGAGCCTTGGCCAGAGAGGACTTACCCGAACCGGGAGGCCCGACCATAATCACATTGTGCCCGCCGGCTGCGGCGATTTCGACTCCGCGCTTCGCCCCCTCCTGCCCGATGATGTGAGCGAAATCCATTGCATCCTCTCCGGAAGCGTCACCACTTTCCACCGGCGGAACGGCCCTGTTCCTGACAAGCAGATCTGAAACATCTCCCCCTCCGGCGACAATCCGCAGCACCTCCCGCAGGTCGCGGACGCCGTAAACCGCCTCCGGATAATAGTCCGCAGTGTCCTCGGCCGATTCAAGCGGCAGGATGCAGCCTTTCCTCCCCTCCGCCAGACTCAGTTCGGCCACCGGAAGAGCGCCCGGAACAGGGCGGACTGTTCCGTCAAGCCCAAGCTCACCCATAATCAGGTAATCCCCGAGAGAGCCGGCGGCAATCTGACCGGACGCGGCAAGAATGCCGACCGCAATCGGAACATCGTAGCCGCTCCCGTTCTTGCGGATGTCCGCCGGAGCGAGGTTTATCACGATGCGTTTGCCCGGAATCCTGAATCCGAGCGACTGCAAGGCGGTGACTGTGCGCAGCAGGCTCTCCTTGACCGCCACATCGGCGAGCCCGACCAGATGGATGCCGATTCCGGACGAGATGTCCACCTCGACTGTGACGTGAACCGCCTGCACTCCTATGCATTTGGCGCTATGGATATCTGTCAGCATAACTGCAATTGTTCAAAAGTCATTACTCCAGATAAACCCCGGTGACAATCCCGCGGAAGTCGAGAGTGTCGATGTCGCCGCCGTCCCAGAGAATGGCGCGGCCGCCTGTTCTCGAGGTCATCCCGACCTTCATCCCTTCGCGGCCGATGCAGAGCGCGTCACTGCTCATCACGGTGTAGCCATCTGGAAGGGTGTCCCTGCACACTCCCCGGCAGAGAACATCACGGTACTTGCCGGAAATGGACTTCCGGATGCCGACGAGGGAGTCCGCGACATTGCGGAAGCCGACGGGGATGACCTCGCTGTACCACATAATCTTTATTTTTGTCCCGGAGTACATCGTTATGTGGCGGAGTCCGAAGATGTCGGTGCCGACGAATGAGGAAATCACAGGTTCGGAGTTCCCGAGCACTGTCCCGCTTGAAATCCGCGACAGATATGTCATCTTGGAACGCGACGTCTCCTCTCCGCAACGTACGAGTCCCAACGAAGATTTCCCGGAATCGGTCTTCCACCGGCACAGGACGGTCGTCGGTCCGGGCTTCCGGGCTGCGGAACCGCCGGAGGTTTCAGCACCGGAGGCTGAACCGGAATCAGAAAACGCCATCCCGAAAACCTCGGTGACATCGGACGGGAGTTCAATCTTGACATTTTCCGTCCCGGTCACGGCATAGTACTGCCACTGGTAGCCTGCCGTGGAATTTACGCGCATCCTGTAGAAGAAACGGAGTTCTCCCCCGGGGGACAGCCCCGCGTTCTGAAACACCGTGCCGGTCATTCCGAGAAACAGTGGAAAGCCGTCCGAACGGGAGGAAAAGCCCTGCCCGTCACGGGATTCGCCGAGAGTGAGGACGTGCCCGTCACGGACCGCGAGAAAGACGATGCGTTCCCGCCCGGAGTAGCGGAACAGTTCCGCACCGTCGCGGGAGATGACCGTCTCCGATTCAGTGGAGAAGTCCGTGTACAGATGCCCGTCCACATAGCGGTGCATGTCAATGTCTTCGGAGACAAGACTGCTCCGGCTCACTGGTAGGTCCAGTGTCTTCTCCCCGTCACGGAACACCACAAGCGAGGGAGTCCCCTGCCCTGAAGGATTCCAGGAATTCCAGTCATAGCCTTCGGGATACTCCACTCCGGTCACCACGGTCACGGCTCCGGGTTTCTCTCCATCCGTGATGTAGTCCGGCACAGGGGGCTGCGGGACAATCTCGCCAAGTTCCCGGAGTCCGCAGGAGGCTGCGGCGGAAAGCAGCAGAAGAATCGCGGC
>CAVEDD010000018.1:0-19481 GCA_963614515.1 Treponemataceae bacterium
AAGCCGCGCGCATTCCGAAGATGGCCGCGCCCGCAATCGTGTTCGCTGCGGAGCCCCCGGCCACATACTGGACTCCCAACGGTTTTAGTTTCCGGAGAATACGGTCTCCTGTCTCTTTGTCGACATGCTGCATGCTTCCGAGCGGAATGTGATATTCGTCAAGGAACGAGTTGTCGGGAAGCACGGCGAGTATGTCAGTGAGGGCATTCCCTATGCCGAGGATAGATTTCATGTTTATGTCGATTTCACATTTCCAAACTACAAATGTAGTGAGAAAATCGGTATATTTGCCGTTTCGGATATGCCTATATGTCGCAGAAACTGAAAAACATGATGAAATACTTGCTGTCACTTTCCGTGGCGGCCGTGCTCATGTATTTCTGTTTCAGGAACGTGAACTGGGGGGAATTTGCGGAAAGCCTTTCAGGCTGCCGCTGGTGGTGGGTCGGCGCAAGCATACTCGTCGGCGTGCTTTCGAACTGGTTCCGGGGGGAGCGCTGGCGGGAAATCCTGCTTCCGGTCGACGGCCGGACGCGGCGTCTGACGACATTCAACGCCGTGAACATAGGCTATCTCGCCAATTTCGTGTTCCCGAGAATAGGGGAGTTCGTCCGCTGCGGAGTCATATCCAAGGACTCGAAGGACGGGAAGGCGGGCTATGACCGTGTTCTCGGGACGGTGGTCACGGAAAGGAGTTTCGACATGCTGGTCATGCTGCTGATACTCACCGTGTTCCTCGTTTTCAAATGGGCGGAATTCGGTGCGTTCTTCCTCGACAGGATGTGGATTCCGCTTTCGCGGAGCATCAATTTCAGCCTGTGGTGGATTGTCGCGGCCGCGGCCCTTCTTCTCGCTGCGGCGGTTTTTCTGACAATATTTTACAGGAACAGAAACGCCTTCGCGGGAAAACTCTGGGGCTTCTGCCGGGGAATCTGGGACGGGTTCATAAGCTGTTTCAGAATGAAGGGATGGTGGAAGTTCCTCATATATACGGCTCTTATATGGCTGGTGTATTTCCTGATGAGCTACACCTCCCTCCGCGCCGTCCCCCTGCTTGACTCCCTTTCCGCCGTGGACGCGCTTTTCCTCATGCTCGCCGGCAGTCTCGGCTGGGTCGTCCCCGTGCCGGGAGGATTCGGAGCGTTCCACTACATCGTGGCCCTCGCACTGAGCACCGTCTATGACTTTCCTTTCGAACTCGGAATCGTGTTCGCCACCATATCCCATGAATCTCAGTCAGTGATGATGGCGGTCACAGGATTCGCGTCCTATCTTTCCGAAACCGTGGGAAAAAGATGAGATACGAACATATATCCACATAATTATCATTCTATGAAAAAGAATATCTTCATTGCAGCCGCGGCTCTCGTCCTGAGCCTTTCATTTTCCGCCGGCCTTTCAGCGCAGGAATGGGATTTCGTTGAAGCAAAGGAACTTACGCTCGTCGGCAAACTTTTTCCCGACACTCCGGCCCCTTACCATCGTCTTGACACCCTGATATATCACGACGGATTCACGAAGTGGGAACTGAAGCAGGTGACCATGAGTTCCGGAATCGCGGTCGCGTTCGAAACGGACTCTCCGGCTTTGTCTGTCTGCCCAGACTACGGAATGATCTCGAATCCGGGCACCACCGGGCCTGTTTCCCGCACAGGATTCGACCTCTACATCAAGGACGGCAAGAATTGGAAATGGGCCGGAGCCACGGCTGCCGGAAAGAGCGGGGAGGTCAAGGTCATTCTCGAAAACTGCTCAAGGGGCAGAATCGAGTGTCTGCTCTACCTCCCGCTGATCAGCTCTCTGGACGGGCTGAAAATCGGTGTGGAACCGGGTCACAGACTCATCCCGTCCGAAAATCCGTTCAGGCACCGCATCGCAATTTTCGGCTCCAGCTACACGCACGGTATCAGCACCTCGCGCCCTGGAATGGCCTATCCGGCGCAGCTTTCCCGCATGACGGGCCTCCAGTTCCTCAGCCTCGGCTGCTCCGGAAACAGCAAACTGCAGGACTATTTCGCACACGCCCTCGCCGATGCCGATGTTGACGCATTCGTATTCGACGCCTTCTCGAACCCGTCTCCGGAGATGATACACGACCGTCTCTTCAAGTTCATAGAGATAATCCAGACGAAACATCCTGACGCTCCGCTCATTTTCCAGAAGACGATTTACCGCGAATGGCGCAATTTCAACGATGGCTCCGACGAAAAAGAGCGCGAGAA
This sequence comes from Treponemataceae bacterium, assembly GCA_963614515.1. Classification (GTDB taxonomy): domain Bacteria; phylum Bacteroidota; class Bacteroidia; order Bacteroidales; family UBA932; genus Cryptobacteroides. Next base: position 2,223 of record CAVEDD010000018.1, read on the forward strand.
AATGGAGATGGCGGAAAAGATGATGCGAGAGGCCTGCCGCCGCTATAAGAATGTCTATTATGTAGAAACGACCGACGCCACCGCCCCGGACCACGAGACTTCTGTCGACGGCACCCACCCGGGCGACTACGGCTATCAGCTCTGGGCCAAGTCGGTTGCGAAGCCGATCTGCAGGATTCTGGCAAAGTACGGAATCCGATGAATCGCAGACTCGGAGTCTTTACGGTTTTCGCCTTTGTCCTCATCTCCTGCAACGGTTACGACAGCCGTCTGAAGGGGCTTGACGATGCGATTGCCCGGCAGGGCGAGTACCGAGACTCCATCGAACGCCGGATTTTCACGCTCGGGAAAGCTTTCGAATCCGCCCCTGCGGATTCTCTGAAATGGGAGGCGGCGAGACGGATTTACCAGTGCAGTAGCCACTGGAGCCGCGACACCGTGTTCCGTTACCAGCATCTGATGGAGACGCTCGCCGCCGACAGCCGTCAGAAACTGTTCTCGCGCATGGCCAAGGTCCGGATTCTTCTCGACAAGAACGAAAACGCCCTCGCGGAGAGACTTTTCCTCGATACGGACACCTCCGTTCCGGGTGACGGAGAACAGCTTCTTCTGGAATGGCTCCGCTGCCGCATGGTTCTCTACACGGAACTCGCCTCGGACACTGTCTCGGAAGAGAAGGGACTGGAGTACAGGGAAATCGTCTCCCGGACCCGCCGGCGTTACCTCGGGATTGATTCGACTTCCTTCTATGCCCGGCGGGTGCAGGCCCAGCTGCTGCGTGACGAAGGGGAGACCATAGCTGCTCTCGATGCCTTCATACGCCTGTATGAAGAGGAGGACGAGCACCATTCCAAGGCTTCCGCCGCCTACAGCATCTCCAGAATATACGAGGCGGCCGGCGAGGAGAACCTCCGTTTCGACTGGCTGGTGCGCAGCGCGGAACAGGACTTCAAGGCCGCCGAGCGGGGCTATATGTCTCTCTACGAACTCGCCCTGATGCTCTATGACAGGGGACAGTACCGCAGGGCCGAGCGCTACATCAGCCAGAATCTCATGGATGTGACGGCCGGAAATTTCAGCAAGCGTCTGCTCAACTCCGGAAAGGCCAACCTCATCATCACGGAGGCTTCGCGCCGTATGGAACGCAACCGCTTCATCTGGCTCACCGCCGGCATCTGCTTCGTCTCCCTGCTGCTGATTGTCATCTTCATCCTCTTCCGGTTGGAAGTCCGCCTTCAGCGCGGCCTTGAGGAGACCAACCGTAAACTGACGGACGCGAACAAAATCAAGAATGGCTATGTGTTCCGCTACATGGACCTCGCCCTGCATTACATCGACCGCATAGGCGAGACCCGCAACGACATCCGCGCCCTCGGCAAGTCAGAGGGCTTCGACGCCGTCATGAAGGCTCTCCGTTCACCTTCGGCGATGTATCTCGAATACGAGGATTACTACCGTGTCTTTGACGAGACCTTCCTCGGACTCTATCCGGACTTCGTCGAGAAGGTGAACGAGCTGCTCACGGAAGAGTGCCGTTTCTCCCTTTCCGAAGGAGGCGCGCTCCCGACGGAACTGAGGATGCTCGCGGCAATCCGAATCGGCATCACCGGGAGCGGGCAGATTGCCAAGTTCCTCAAATGCTCCCCGAACACCGTCTATACCTACCGCGCCAAACTCAAGCGTTCCGCCCTCTGCCCCAAGGGGGAATTTGAGGCGAGAATCGCCCGGATATAGAACATTTCTTTTTTCTGACATCTATATTTCAGCCCCGTCAATGATGAGGCTGAAATTGTTTTAAATGTCGTGATAATCAATATTTTATTAAACATGTAATCGGATTTTAAGTTTTATTTAATCTATATTTGACTTCCGGACTGTATCTTTTTTCTCCGGAAATCTTCAATTTTGCAAAAACCATCTGCAGGAATGAGTCTCAGTGAGTCTCAAGAGCCTGCGGTGAAGGCGAAAAACTAATAACACTTCCATTCCATGAAGAAACGGTTAATGATAGTTTCAGTAATCGCTGTCTTTCTTTCTGCACTTCCTTTCGCGGGGGCGTACGCGCAGAATGACGGGGAGCGGTTTTCTGTTTCGGGGACCGTCGTCGATGACGGCGGCGAAGCTCTTGCCGGCGCTTTCGTGACGGTTGTCGGAACATCGGTCGGCACGGCCACCGATGCGGACGGCGGGTTCACAATCGGCAATCTGTCCGCGGGAGCGGTGCTTGAGGTCCAGTTCCTCGGCTTCGGGAACAGCCGGGTCACAGTGACCGGGGACAAGAGGCTCACCGTGACCATGTACCCCGACAGCAGTCTCACCTTGAACGAGTCGGTGACCATCGCCTACGGCTCCGTGCGGAGGCAGGATCTTACGGGTTCGGTCACCAACGTGAAGATGGCCGACATCAAGGACGCACCTGTTCTCTCAGTGGACCAGGCTCTTCAGGGGCGTGTCGCCGGGGCTGACATTCTGTCCACGACCGGAGAACCGGGAGCTTCGACTTCCATCCGCATCCGCGGAACGCGTTCAATAATCGCATCAAATGAGCCTCTCATTGTGGTCGACGGCGTGATGGATGCCGTTTCGGATCTCGGAGACCTCAACTCCGCCGACATCGAATCGATTTCGGTGCTGAAAGACGCCTCGTCAACGGCAATCTACGGTTCGCGCGGTTCCAATGGTGTCATAATCGTAACCACCCGACAGGGAAACACCGGAAAGAAACCGGCCGTAACTTTCAAGGCGGAGGCGGGAATCAACCGGCTTCCGGAAGGATTGGAGCTTATGAAGTCATACGAATACGCCCAGTACCGTAACGATATGGCGTATTTCACGACAGGCAACACGAGCGCGGTCGCCGGCGCTCCGCTTTCCAAATATCCCTACAAGGATCCGCTTTCTCTCGGGAACGGCACGGACTGGATAGACGCCATCATGCGGACAGGGGTTTACCAGAACTACAATCTCTCCGTTTCCGGAGGCGACAAGGATTCGTCGTCCTATTATGCGTCGTTCGGCTACAACGACAATCAGGGAATAGTGAAGAACAGCGGCCAGAGACGCTACACCGGAAAGATAAACATTGACCGTCAGCTGTTTTCCTGGCTCAAGGCCGGTTACAAGGGCTCCTTCACCTACCGTCATCAGGACAGGCTGCTCGCGTCCATCGGCGGCACGTCCATCCGTTCGGCCATGTATCTCAGTCCGATTCTCACGCCTGACGACTACGGCATTCTGGATGACGAAGATGGCGTGACCACGACCTACAACCCGCCGACTTCGCTCATCGCGATGAAGACCAGCTATGTGAACAAGGTGTCCAACAACCACACGGTCTATCTTGAAATCGAGCCCGTGAAGAATCTCAAACTCCGCAGCAGCAATTCCTATTACGGCTACCAGTCCCATTCTTTCATCTATAATCCGAGCACTCTTCCGGCGAAGAATCCCGGCGAGGGCGGCGACTCGACCCGCAGCGAGAGGGACGACATCACCCTTTCGAGCGAGAACACTCTCAGTTACAACATCAAGAGGGGAGGGCACAAGTTCGACGTACTCGGGGGCTTCACCGCCTACAACTATGTTTCCAACCGTATAGGACTCAGCGGGTCGGGCTACCTTGTCGACTCGGTCAAATGGAACAACATGGGCGGCGTTTCCGACAAGAACACCCTGAACCCTACATCTTCGATGCTCAAGATTACGAAGATGTCCGTGCTCGCCCGCGCCAACTGGAACTACCGCTCCCGCTACTACATCACCGTGACTGGCCGTGCGGACGGGGCTTCCAACTTCGCCGCGAACAACAAATGGGGATTCTTCCCGTCCGCAGCCCTGAAATGGAATGTCAAGAACGAGAACTTCCTCAAGGGGGTCGGATGGATTGACGAACTCGCGCTGCGCCTCAGCGTCGGACGGACAGGAAACGACGCCGTGGACGCCTACCGCAGTCTCGAAAAACTCTCCGTTTCTTCCAAGGGCTACATTTTCAACGGCAACCAGGAGGCCGCCTACTACCGGGGGCAGCTTTCGAGTCCGGATCTCACATGGGAGAAGACCGACCTCTATAACCTCGCGCTCGACGCATCTTTCTTCAACAGCCGGCTCAACATCACGGCCGAAGGATATGTTTCCAAAACAAAAGACCTTCTGATGGAGGTGCAGGTGGCGTCTCAGACCGGTTACGATTCCCACTTCATCAATCTCGGAAACACGTCCAACTACGGTGTCGAACTCGCTCTGGAGAGCCGCAACATCGTGGGACGCAACTTTTCGTGGACGACGAATCTCACTCTCTCCCACAACACGCAGAGGGTCGATGACATCGGAACTTCCGAATATGTCTCCGTGGCGGACTCGGGAGGAAACAACCCGTTCATGATGCACGGATTCGTGAAAGGTTATCCTCTCAACGCCCTCTGGGGCTTCCGCTACGCGGGAGTCTGGCACAACACCGACGAACTCCGGCGCAACGAGACCACTCACGCCTACACCTCGGCCACGGCAATCACCTCCGACAAGTATGCGACAAGTCTCGGACTTCCGAAGTACTACGACATCAACAACGACGGCGCACTCGACCAGAACGACCTTGTCTATCTGGGCAACGCCGACCCGTGGCTTTACGGAGGCTTCCAGAACAATTTCACTTTCCTCGACAACCGTCTGAAGCTCGGAATATATGTCGCCTATTCGTTCGGCGGCAAGATTTACAACTACTCCGAACTCTATATGGCCGGAGGAAGCAACACAAATCAGTACCGCTATATGGTGAACTCCTGGCATCCGGTCCGCAATCCGGATTCCGATTATCCTCGTGCCGGCGGCTCGCTCACCAAGGATGTGCCGAGCGACAGGATGGTCTATGACGCATCATACATCCGTCTGAAGACCGTTTCGCTGGGATATACATTCGACCTGTCGAAAAAGGTAAAGTGGCTCAGGGACATATCCCTCACTCTCAGCGGTGAGAACCTCCTCCTCTGGAAGAAATACAACGGCTTCGACCCTGACGTCTCCTACAGCGGCTCGGACGAGTCCTCCTCGACGCTCCGCCGTCTCGACATGGGCGCATATCCAAAAGCGCGGACGGTTGTGTTCGGCATTCAGATAAGGTACTGACAAATTCGAACGACAATGAAACTGAAATCAACGATATTCCTGTTGACGGCTGCCCTCACCGTCCTTTCGTGCAGCCTGAAGGAAGACGATTCGTCTTTCTCGACATCCAAAAATTTCTATCAGAATGCGCAGCAGTGCAAGGCGGCGCTGAACAGCTGTTACATCCCGATGGAAAAAATCTACAACTACAAGATGATGATAGCCACCGAGTGCGTGACCGACCTCGCCTATTCGAGGTCAGCGACTCAGGACGCGCAGCTTGACATCTCACCAGCCATTCCGCGTTTCGGAGCGGACGTATGGGACAGATGCTATCAGGGCGTACGCTACTGCAACGGCGCGATCGCCGGCATCGGGGCGTCTCCCCTGTCAGATGAGGCGAAGGCCCCGCTGCTTGCCGAAGGAAAGATTATGCGGGCGTTCTACTACTGGATGCTGACCTGCTTCTTCGGAGATGTTCCGTTCTACACGGACGATGTCTGCGACGAGGCGACTCTCGCGCGGGTGGCGAAACTTCCGAGAACCTCGGCGGACGAAATCCGCTCAGGACTCATCGCGGAACTTCAGGACTGTCTTCCCGCGCTTCCGGCCGTCCGCTCGAACGAGGTGGAGAACAACAGGGTCGGAGCAGCCGTCGGCTATATGCTCATCGCGAAGATGGCACAGTGGAACAAGCAATGGCAGACTTCCCTTGACGCCTGCGGAAAACTTGAGGACATCTACGGTTCTCTCGACCAGTATCCGCTGACTGACATACCTTTCCGTATGAAGAACACTCCGGAATCGATACTTGAAGTGCAGCACAGCTACTCGGCCGGCGGACTTGACTACACGACCAATGTCGCCTGCCTCTGCATGCCGTACAAGCGCAGCGGGAACAAGTATGACGGCGTGGTCATCGAGGAACTCGGCTCGAACAGCACCGGCTATGCTCCGGCACAGGCCAACGCCTACCTCGTGAACACGGTGTTCCCGGAATCCTACGGCGACAAGCGCAGGGATATGAGCATTGTCCGGGAGTGGAACGGCGAAACTTTCAACACGATGAAGGACAACGCCAAAACGGCATTCTTCGGACCTAAGTTCTGGTGCTACGGAATGCAGAGCAACCACGATTCGAACAATCAGAAAATCTTCCGGTATGCGGATGTCGTGCTGATGATTGCCGAGGCTCACTGCATGCTTCAGGACGATTTCGACGAGGCGGTGCGCTATCTCAATATGACAAAGACCCGTGCGGGAATAAAGACCTGGTCCGGAACCAGATGGACGAAACTGCTGGAGGAGATTCAGATTGAGAGGGGGCGCGAGCTTTTCGGCGAGTTCCAGCGCAAGTTCGACCTCGTGCGTTGGGACGTGTGGTATGAGAGGACATCGCTCCAGAGCAACTCGACTGCAATCAAGGCGAACATTCTTCCCTGCCACCGCTACTATCCGATTCCTTCGACGCAGGTGGCCTATTCGGGGTACGCCCTCGACAACAAGGAGTATGCACAATATGGCATATAATTTATAATCAATAAGATATAATCCGTAATCAATAACCTTTTCAACTGAATTGACATTATGAAAAACATGTACAGACTGAGGAAATATGCGGCCGTCCTCGCGGCCATGGTCTCCGTTTCTGCAGTTTCATGTCAGAAAGAATCCGAATCTCCGTCGACATTGGCTCTGGCGGTCAATGACATCGTCATAAATCTCGACGCGGCGGAAGGCTCCGAGCACGTGCTCGTCTATTCGACCGGACAGTGGAAAGCCGTCCTCAAGGAATCTTCGGACTGGCTCACCGTCGAGAACGGTTCAGGAAACGGGAACGGCGAGTTCATCATTTCTTTCACCGAGAACAAGGGACTCCTCCGCCGTGCCGGAATTGAACTCTCCGCCACCGGCGTGCAGAAAGTCATAGAACTCACCGTGAAGCAGAAAAGCGCTGTCGGCAGCCCGACGATAGAGTTCGCCGAGAGCAAACTCCAGTACATCGCCTGGGAGACTGTCGAGGAAGTGGGATTCACGACCAATGTCGAGGAGTCCGCTCTCAATGTCGAGTCCACCGAGCCATGGATCAAGGACTTGAATGTGAAGGACGGCAAAGTCGGCTTCACGCTTGAGGAGAATACGTCCGGGGCGGAGCGCAGCGCCAAGATAGCCCTTACATACACTGATGTCGAGGAGAATGTCTATCGCGCCGTCACGACCGTCACCCAGACCGCCGAGCCGGGTTCGCTCGTTCTCGGGGAGTCCGAGATGACCGTGGATGCGTTCGAGGCCCAGAAGAGCGCGGCCTGGGACTGCCATCTCGGAACATTCTTCTCCCGTCTCTCGCTGTCTGTCGAGTATGAAGGGGAACAGAAGGACTGGATTTCCTCACTTGAACCGACGGCAGCGGGCCTGAACTTCACCGTGGCCGAGAACACCGGGACAAAAGAGAGGAAGGCAGTCATCAAGGCGGAGATTGCCGATAAGGGGATTTCTGTCGCGCTGTCCGTGACTCAGGCCTCTCCTTCGAAGCAGTACACTTTCGAACAGCTTCGCGCGCTTCTTTCATCTGCAGGAGAGTATCCTTTTGAGGGCGACTGGTTCGAGGGCGTGATTGTCGCAGATGCAGGCCAGAAGAACATGGAGACGAATCCGATGACTTCCTCCACTTCGTACGACGACAACGAGTCGGCGGTGACCAACTACATCCAGACGGCTGACGGGAAATATGGCATAAGGCTCAAATTCACCGCCGCCGAGACTTCTCTCAAGAAAGGCGACAAGGTGAAGGTCTCCCTCGCCGGAACCACGCTCGTGCGCGAGGACAATCCTGTACGCTACACGCTCAATGGACTGACAGTCAATAATGTCTCCGTTGAGGAGAACACGACTCTTGTCTCAAAGACCAGGGCGATTTCCGAACTTTCCGATGATGACATCTACACCTGGACGACCGTCAAGGACGTGGAGATTGCGTTCAGCTACGGAAGCTACAATAATGTCAGATACCTTTGGCTCGGTACGGACGGAAGTGTCCCTAACCGCCAGAACCTTGACTACAGAATTCTCCGGGATGCTTCTTCCTCAAAGATGAATATGCTCGTCAACAGCGACGTCAAGTGGTATATGACCGATTCAGGAGTGCCTCAGGGCTCCGGAAACATCTCCGGCGTCATAGTGAGCACGACGACTTCATATCACGGAAGCGAGCTCTTGGGGCGCTATCAGATTCGTCCTATGGAGCTTTCTGACATCACCCTCGGTGATGACGGATTCAGCGTGAAACTGCTTGAGTGGTACAGTTTTGACAATCCTAAAGCAAAACTTGAAGGCAAGGTGTTCTCGGCCAATGTCGGAACAGGCACGATGTCGAGTGATGCGTCGAAAGCGAACCAGACGACTTCGCTTCTGAATATGACAGGGAAGGAAGAAGGTTCAAAGGCATTCAGATATGACGGAATCTGGTGGAAAGGCGGCGCGGCGAACCATTCGGTGAAGTGGTCATTCTCCACTTCTGAATGTGCCGGGAAGCAGCTCTATATGGTGTTCTCGTCCGCAGTTGGGAAATTCACCGAAGATGAGACGGGACAGGCTCCGGTGAACTGGAATCTGGAATATTCCCTCGACGGAGGGGAGTCATACACCCTCGTGCAGAAGATTCGGATCCGTCCTCTCCCGGCCAAGACTACATCGCTGACCTGTCTCCCCGGCGCATTGGACGAATACTGCATCGAGCTTCCGTCGGAGATTTCCGGTCAGGCAAGCGTAGTCCTCAGACTTATCGCAGCCGATGACACGACCATCAACTTCTCTACCGGAGAATATACCGAACACGTGACATATGCCAAAGAACAGTACTTCCGCTTCGGAGCGGTCGCTGTGAAATACAATAAATGACAGAGATGAAATTCAACTCAACAGCGAATATCCTGTCTGTCGCATCGCTGGTGTGGGCGCTTGCCGCCTGCACAGCGTTGGACAGCGAAAAATTCGAATTCACCGAGTTCGGCATATCCGAGAAGGAGATAGTTTTTCCGGCTAAGGCCGAGTACAAGGACGGGAAGGTGGTCACCGACCTGAAGACCGTGGTCGAAGTTCTCTCCAACCAGAACTGCACGGTCAGCTACTTCGACTCCGAGGTGGACTGGATGCGCATCCGTGACTGCGGGACCTGGCAGATATGCAGGCAGATCGCTTTCGACGGTGACGGGAAATTCCGCATCGAATGCGATGTCAACGGAGATTATGCCCGCAGCGTGAAACTCATCGTGTCCTGCCCCTCCAAGGTGGACACCATCTTCGTGAAACAGGAGGGCAAGCGTACCCCGAGCGTGAAACTCGCGTCAAGTTCCCTCGTGCTGGACGGTGACGCGGCCGGAATCGGAAGCGTCGCTTTCGAGACCAACGTGGATGATGTCAGCGCCATTCAGACCGTCATCAGCTACACCGGAGCCGAGGAGTGGGTTTCCTCCCTGACGGTCGGCGAGGGGAAGATAGATGTCGCCTACACCGCGAACCCGGACGCGTCCTCCCTGCGCACCGCTTCCGTGGAAGTTTTCTATGAGGACGGATTCGGAGTGCGGTACGGACAGACCCTGTACCTCATTCAGAAGACATCTGACAACGGACTCGGTAAGACGATGAGCTTCAGTGATGTCCGCGCCCTCGTCTCCGCCGGGAAATCCGTGGAGATTGAAGACTATGTCATAATTGAAGGCTATGTCGTAAGCGACAGAAGCGGCGGGAACTCTGGTGAAAACGAAAAGGTTTCCACCACCGGCACCGACCACAGTTCCTGCCGGAAGAAATTCTGCATCGAAAGCCTTGACGGCAGCTGCGGTTTCCTTGTGGAGACCGTCAGCGAAGAGGACAACATCTTCGAGCGTTATGACAAGGCCACGCTGCTGCTTAAAGGCACGGCTCTCCGTCTTGACACAGACCCGGACCGTTACGGAATCAGCGGTTTCACCTCCGCCAACATCATAGGCCGCGAGTCCGGTCTCTCAAGCGCCGTTCCCGGGAAGGAGAAATCTATCTCTGAACTTACGGACGCCGACATCTACACCCAGGTGACTCTGAAAGACTGCGAGTTTCCTGTCCGCAAGGGACCTCTCGCACCTGTGAACGAAGCCTACACGCTCGCGAGCGGGAAAGGTTTCCTGTCGAAGTATCCGAGACTTGTGCGGGACATCGACGGAAGCAGCATCTACACCCTCACCAACACCACCTGCACCTACCGCCGCGACGGAGTGAGACTCCCATACGGCTCGGGCACGCTGACGGGAGTGATTGTCCACGAGCAGTTCACCGGCTATGCGTACGCGGATGCTTATGACGACGATCTGAACGGAGATATCGGCCGCTACCAGATTCGGCACCAGTCCTGGTCCGACATCGCTTTCGACCGCGAAAAGTCGTTCTCGACCATATTGGCGGAGTTCCGCTACGCATCTGAGTTCAAGACCGTCGACGGGCGGAGCTGTTTCTATGCGACTGAGGGACAGCCGGAAGCGAGCTTCTGCCACACGTCCGGAACCGCCGTGGTGCATTGCCCTTCAACCGCCAACTACATAGGACAGGTGGGGACAAGCGCCGGGACTGAGCCTTTCAAGAACCATATCGGATGCGACGCGTCTCTTGAGGAGCCTCTCGGATACTCTTTCCCGTCCGGTTATGTGTTTGACTATTCCAAGACCAACAGCGACGGGAAGGGCAAGGTGGGCAGCAACGGAGCCAACACAATAGACGGAGTATCCTCAAAAATCTATGACGGATGGCGTGCCCTGACATGGTGGAAGGACGACACGTCCGGCGCGGAATCGTGGCTGATTTCATTCTCCACCTCCGGAATAAGCGCCTCCCACCTGTCGATGCAGCTTTCCACCTGCGGGGCTGTCACCGACGCCGTCGGAACGACTCCTTATTTCTGGAGCGCGTGGTGGTCGCTTACGGGAGACCTGTCGGACGACGGAGCGTGGACGAAGATTGCCGATTATGTGGTTCCGGACGGAATCGTGAACGGCGCCGAGCGTGACTGGCAGCTTCCGGCGATGAAGCAGTATGACTTCCCTCTGCCTCTCGAGGTGCTCGGACAGGAGAAAGTCTACATCCGTCTGCGCCCTGCAAGCCGTGTGGCCAACGGAGCGGATTTCTGTGAGGGAATCGCTCCTTCAGGGAAGAAATCCGGCAACGGAATTGATTATTTTGCAATAAGATACAATTGATATGAAAGGAGCTTTCTTAAGTTTTCCCGCCGCCTTGCTGCTTCTGACGATGTGTTCCAAGGCGGAACCGGAGAAAGCCGTGACCGAGTTTTCGGATCTGCCGCAGAGGGAGAAGACGGAAATCAAGGTGATGTCGTCCAATGTGCGCAATTCAATGTATGACACACAATGGTATCAGCTGTGGAAGAACCGTGCGAACGCCTACATCGCGATGCTCAGCGACACCCAGCCGGACATCATAGGCCTGCAGGAATTCAACGATGCCGTGGCGGCGGATCTTTCCGTGGCGGCGGAATATGAACTGTACCGTGTGACTGAATATGACGGCTCCGACCCGACCGTCACCGATGAACAGCTTCCGGCCAATGCCGTAATGTTCCGCAAATCCAGGTTCGACCTGCTTGACAGGGGCGTGTTCTATTACAATGAACAGGATCCGTCGAAGCCCTGCCACTATCCTATGGGGGCATCCGGCTGGCAGGTCCGCGGCTGTCTGTGGGTGAAACTTTCGGTGAAGGCCACAGGTTCCCTCGTCTATTTCTTCGCCACCCACTACACCCACGACCCTACGGAAATAATCGACCCGGACACCGGCGCGAAGCACTACAACATCGAGGAACGCCGCAAGGCTTCTGAACTCGCCGTGGCTCAGATTGAGAAAATCGTCACGGAGAAGGATGCCGCAGTCTTTCTCGTGGGCGACCTGAACTGTTCGCTCAAGGACGGCGCGACGCGCAACGGCCCGAGAAGCCTGGAACCCCTGTCTGAATATATGTGGTCCGCACGCGAAGAGGCGGCTCTTTCCGACGGGGGAATAAGCTACAACGGCTTCCAGTCTCCGGAAACGGACGGTCAGGAGGAGTATTCCAAGGCCATAGGAAATATCGACTTCATATGGTTCAGGGGCGCGGACGCCCTGGATTTCCGTACTGTCAACGGCCACGGATACGGCGTCTATTTCGTGTCCGACCACTATCCTGTGACTTGTACGTTCCGCTTCTGACATCTCAGTCCTCCGTCAGTCATCAACTTCTGATAGATATTATGATAAAAAAAACAATAACTGCCATTATCTTGTCTATGGCCGCGGCGGCTTCATCCCTGTCCGCCGCGCCGAAGGCATATACCCTAAAATCTCCTGACGGGCGACTCGAAATACACATCTCAACCGTGAGCGGCATCCGCTACGACGTGCTCCACGAGGGGACTCCGCTGCTTGAACGGTCGCAGGCCTCGATGACGCTCGGCGACGGGACTCTCTACGGCGGCCCCGACACGAAGGTTCGCCGTGCGCGCAAACGCAGCGTGGATGTGCTTTCCAAGGCGGCGGTCTACAAGAAATCCGAAGTCCGCGAAAATTTCAATGAGCTCGAACTGGACTGCGGCGGCTACAAGCTGCTCTTCCGTGCCTACGACGACGCCTGCGCCTACAGGTTCATATCCCTTTCCCGCACTCCGTTCTCCGTCATCGACGAACAGGCGGATTTCCGTTTCGCGGGAGACTGGGACGCTCAGATTCCATATATCAACAAGAAATGGAAGGGCAGCCTCGAAGACATACTCGTCAACGATTTCCAGTGTACCTACACCCGCTCGAAACTTTCGGGATGGAAGGAGCGCTGGAGCATAGTCCCGCTTCTGGTCGAATGTCCGCAGGGAAAGAAGGTCGTGCTCACTGAGGCCGACCTAATGAACTACCCCGGGATGTTCCTCTACAACTACAAGAAAGGCGGGGAGACGACGCTCAGCGGCTATTTCGCCCGCATTCCCGACAAGACCGAAATCGGCGGGCACAATATGGTGCAGGAGATGGTTCTTACGAGAAAAGACCATATCGCCGAATTTGACGGAGCGACGCCGTTCCCTTGGCGCGTCATCGTCGTTTCCTCCGAGGACAGGGAACTTACGGATTCCGACATCGTCTGGAAACTCGCGACTTCCGCCGCTGACACCGACTGGTCGTGGGTGAAGCCGGGCAAGGTCGCCTGGGAGTGGTGGAACGCGTGGAATCTGAAGGGCGTGGATTTCGAGACGGGAGTAAATGACGAGACATACCGTCACTACATCGACTTCGCCTCGGAGAATGGCATCGAATATGTGATTCTCGACGAGGGCTGGGCCGTGAAATATGCTAACGACCTTATGCAGGAAGTTCCTGCGATACACCTTTCGGAACTCGTCCCGTATGCCGCAGAACGCGGAGTGGGAATCATACTCTGGGCCGGGTGGTGGCCGTTCGCCAAGGATATGGAGAATGTCTGCCGGCACTACTCGGAGATGGGGGTGAAGGGCTTCAAGGTGGATTTCATGAACCGGGACGACCAGCCGATGACCGACTGGTTCCGCAGGGCGGCGGAGATGTGCGCAAAGTATCACCTGCTGATGGACTTCCACGGCTCCTACAAGCCTACAGGCCTTCAGAGGACCTATCCGAATGTCGTGAACTTCGAGGGCGTGCACGGGCTTGAGCAGATGAAATGGAGCGACCCTTCTGTGGATCAGGTGACCTACGACGTGACCATCCCGTTCATCCGTCAGGTGGCCGGACCGATGGACTACACGCAGGGGGCGATGCGCAATGCCACGCGCAAGAACTATTTCCCTGTGCGTTCCGAGCCGATGAGCCAGGGCACGCGCTGCCGTCAGCTGGCGGAATATGTCATCTTTGAGTCGCCGCTGAACATGATGTGCGACTCTCCGACGAACTACAGGGCCAACCAGGAGTGTACGGACTTCATCTCCGCGGTTCCGACCGTCTGGGACGAGACTGTCGCGATTGACGGGAAAGTCACGCAGTATGTCGCGATGGCACGGCGCTCGGGCGACATCTGGTATGTGGGGGCGATGACGGACTGGTCCGCCCGCGAGATGACGCTCGACCTGGGTTTCCTGCCGGAAGGGGAGTATGAGATTGAGATTTTCCGGGACGGCGTGAATGCCGGAAAGATTGCGTCCGACTATAAACGGGTGGTGGAGACGCTTCCCGCCGACAGGAAAGTTTCCGTGAATATGGCTCCGGGAGGCGGCTGGGCCGCAAGGATTGCAAAGAAATGAAGAATTGACCTGCCGGACGGCAACGAATCAGTCAGATTAATATGAAACTGAAGAAGATAAAACTGGGACTGTTCCCCAAGGTGCTGATAGCCATAGTTCTCGGCTCTCTGCTCGGCCTTGTCGCGCCGGACGTGCTCGTGCGCATACTCAAGACCTTCAACGCGCTCTTCGCGCAGATTCTCAAGTTCATCGTGCCGCTGCTGGTGCTCGGGCTTGTGACCCCTTCCGTGGCCAATCTCGGGAAGGGCGCGGGAAAGATGCTGGTCGCCGTGATGCTCATCTCCTACCTTTCGACGGTCGGCGCAGGATTCTTCTCCTACGGCTGCGCGAACGCCCTGCTTCCGCACTATCTTGACATCGGGGAACTTTCCGCGGACACTTCCGCCGGCAAGACTTTCACTCCCTACATCGAGCTGAAGATACCCCCGATCTGTGACATTCTGACGGCTCTGCTCCTGTCGTTCATGGTGGGGGTCGGGATAATATTCACAAATTCAACGGCACTCAAAAAGGGTTTCGATGAATTCGGAGACATCGTGAAACTCACAATCGAGAAGGCCGTCATCCCTTTCCTCCCGTTCTACATCTTCACGATGATGTGCGAGATGAGCGCCTCCGGAAAACTTTCGGTCGTGATGGGCTCGGGAGTGAAAATCATCGCCACGGGAGTCGCCCTTTCAATCTGCTACCTCGTGCTCCAGTACCTCATCGCCGGCGCAATCGCCAGGAAGAACCCGTTCAAGTGTCTGTGGAACATCATCCCTGCCTACCTTACGGGTTTCTCGCTATGTTCAAGCTCGGCCGTGATTCCCGTCACGCTCGAATGCGCGATGAAGAACGGCACGCGCAAGGACATCGCCGATTTCGTGATTCCGCTCTGCTCCACGGTGCACATGTGCGGCTCGACCATAAAGCTCACGGTCACTTCTGTCGCCGTGGCCTATATGTGCGGAGTCGAAATCACCACCGGAATGTTCATCAATTTCGCACTGATTCAGGCAGTCGCAGCGGTCGCCGCTCCGGGGGTGATGGGCGGCGTGCTGATGGCCTCAATCGGGCTGCTTGAGTCGATTCTCGGGTTCACGCCGGAGCAGTGTGCGCTGATGATGACAATCTACCTCGCCCTTGACGGCTACGGCCCGGCCTGCAACGTGAGCGGGGATGCCGCCGTGGCTCTTGTCATTGACCATTTTTTCGGAGGACGTGAAAAATGAAAAGATTTCTGAAAATATGCCTCGCCGCCGTACTCATCGTCTCGACGCTTACAGTCGCCGATGCTGGACGCAGGCGGAAGAAGGATGCCGTGACAAGGCTCCGGCTGATTTCCTACAACATCAGGATGACGACTCCGAAAGACACCGGGCTTGCGGATTGGGACGCACGCAAATTCGCTTCAATCAAGATGATACGCACGGAAACCCCGGATGTGTTCGGTCTGAACGAACCCCGCTGGCCTCAGCTGGACTATCTCCGGGGCGAGCTTCCGGAGTATGACAGTTACGCCGAGGACAAGGAGGGAGGTCTGAAGGAGTCGCAGTGCGAGGCCATCTTCTGGCTACGGGACAGCTACAGGCTGCTTGACAAGGGGATGTACTGGCTCAGCGACACTCCGGAGAAGGTTTCCAAGGGCTGGGACGGCAACCGCCGCATTACGGTCTGGGTGCACCTTGAGGACAGGCGGACAGGGAAGGATTTCTGGTGTTTCTGCACGCACATGGACCATCGCGGAATGACGGCGCGGCAGAAGGCGGCGGAACTGAATGTCGCGAAGATGAAGGAAATCGCCGGGGAGAAGTCAGTCGTTTTCATTTTCGGAGACATGAACTCGCAGCGGGACAAAAAGACAGGACAGTTCCTCGAACCCTACGACGGCTGGATGGACGACGCCCGCAAGAATGCGAAGGAAACCGATGATCACCGCACCTACGGCGGCTTCAGCGATTCAGCCCGCAGCCTCTGGCTCGACTACATTTTCTCCCGCAATGCCACGCCTCTGCGCTACCGCACCCTCGACAGCCCGTCGGCCTACGGACTCGCCCACATCTCCGACCACTATCCCGTCTGCTGCGACTACGAGTTCTAAGCACTTCCTTCAATAGATAATGGAAAACGTAATCGGAAATCGTTCATTCGTCATCACGTCTGCGTGGGCGTGGCTTATGCAATAGCTGATTACTTCATCACCAGTTCCACTGGGCAGTGGTCTGATCCCATGATTCCGGGAAGGATGGAGGCTGAGACGAGGCGCGGGGCGAGTTCTGCGGAGGCGAGGAAATAGTCTATGCGCCAGCCCACATTCTTTTCGCGGGCCTTCATCCGGTAGGACCACCAGGAGTAGGCGTCGCGTTCGTCGGGATGGAAATGACGGAAAGTGTCGATGAAGCCGCTGTCGAGCAGTTCGGTCATCTTAGCCTGTTCCTGCGGGGTGAATCCGGCCGATTTCGTGTTTGTCTTCGGATTCTTCAGGTCGATTTCCCTGTGGGCGACATTGAGGTCGCCGCAGATGATGACCGGTTTCGGTGTACCCCCGTCGTGCAATGCGTTCACATATTCCCGGAACGCGTCCTCCCATTCCATCCGGTAGCCGAGCCTTTTCGGAAGCTCGCCCGGGGTGTCGGGGTTCTGGGAGTTCGGGGTGTAGCAGCATACAAGGTGGAAGTCCGGCATCTCGAGGGTTATGACGCGGCCTTCGCTGTCGTGTCCGTCGCGTCCGATTCCGTAGTGCACGGCAAGCGGCTCCTGTCTGGCATATACGCAGACCCCGGAATATCCTTTTCTGTCGGCATAGTTCCAGAAACTCCGGTAGCCCGGAAATTCGAGGTCAATCTGCCCCGCCTGAAGTTTCGTCTCCTGAAGACACACGAAATCGGCGTCAAACCCG
>CAVEDD010000019.1:0-19388 GCA_963614515.1 Treponemataceae bacterium
CCTACACGGACGGCTACCTTGAGCAGATGCTCGAGTACGGCCACAAGTACAAGACATTATAGTTAATGTTCAGACACTGCAAAGAATATGAATACTATCTCAAGATAGAATGTGCGATGTCGCCGAACACGGTGGCATCGTACATTTCCGATTTGTCGCTGTTCTTCGACTCCGCCGGCAAAGAACCCGAAGACATAGTCCCGGAGGACATAATCAGCTATTTCGCCGAAGGCACGACGGTTTCCAAGCGTTCGCAGGCCCGCATACTCAGTTCGCTCCATTCATTCTACAACTGGATGATCGCCCAAGGCTGGATGGAGGAGAACCCCTCGGACGCGGTGGAGGCCCCGAAACTCGGGAAATATCTTCCCGAGGTGCTGTCCGTCAAGGAGGTCGGAGACCTCATCGCGGCGGTGGACTTGAACTCGCCCTTCGGGAGGCGTGACAGGGCGATTCTGGAAGTCCTCTACGGACTCGGTCTGCGGGTGTCGGAGTGCATATCCCTGAAAATCTCCGACTTCTGGCTCGACGAAAGTTTCGTCAGCGTTGTCGGCAAGGGAAACAAGCAGCGGCTCGTCCCTCTCGGAGACATGGCCCGCGACGCGGTTCTGGAATATCTTCTGGTGCGCGGGGAGGCGGCTGACAGGGAAAACGGGGACATTCTGTTCCTGAACCGTTTCGGAAGGGCGCTCAGCCGGGTGGCGGTGTTCAACATGATTAAGTCATACGCGATGAAGGCCGGCATCGGCAAGGAGATCTCCCCGCACACCCTCCGCCACTCTTTCGCGACCCATCTCGTCGAAAACGGAGCCGACCTGCGTGCGGTGCAGGAGATGCTCGGACACGAAAGCATTCTCACGACCGAAATCTACACCCACATAGACAGTTCCACCTGGCAGCGCAACATCCTCGAACACTTCCCCCGGAAATGATGATCCGGGGACTCCCGGTCTCAACTGCCCGACACCGTTCACTTACAAACTCTTCTGAGAAAGGCGAGAAGGAGTCGCCGGACTATGTAGGTACGCGGCCAAAGCATTGAACACAGCTTCCACGAGAATGATTCACAGCTCCATTCCTTTCCGGACGGGGATATTCTCTTTTCAACGACTGCGAGGACATCCTCCGGCCGCGCCCATTCAGTGCCCTTGCAGTTGCCGTCCCCACGGAAGATGTAGGCGGAGGCCCTCTTGCCGATGCATCTGTGCAGAATATACCTGCCGCGGAAACGGAACAGCGCGACATCCCCCTTCTTCAGCCCCTCTCCGGTGATGAACGGACGCAGCTGCGCCGAATCCCTTCCGTCGCGGAAGAACGGGAACATGCTGTGTCCCCGTACTTTAAGCAGCACGTGACCGGAGTTTTCAAGCTCATCGAGAAGATTCTCGAAAAATGTGTCGTTCGGAATTACAATCTGGTTCATAATGTACCATCGTGCCGCATATGCCGCACCGGATTTGCGAATTTCACGAATTTTGCGTAAATATGCAAGATTTTTCGACCATCTCTCCGTCCGCTTCACCGAAGAGAATCGACACGAATGAAAGGAAAGACAATGAATATAGACATATATACGATATTGAAGGGAACTAAAATCCTGACGGTCCTTGCGGCCGCGGCATTATGCCTGTGTACGACATCTTCCGAGGCGGCTCCCGCAAAAAGGCGGATGATCACCTTCACCCAGCCTGACGGTTCGACATTCAGGGGCTATGTCATCGGAGACGAATTCTGCCATATCAGGACAAACGCGGAGGGCGGGGTGATTGCGAAAGACGCCGACGGATGGTGGAAGCCCGTCTCCTCTCCGACCGACGGCGGCATATTCCCGAAAACATCCGAGAAACGGAGGATTTTCAATGAAATCACGTCGCGGAAATCGATGACGGCCGGACTGCTTTCGCAGAACTCCGCCGAAGGCACGGCACAGAAAAAGAACGGAATCGTCATTCTCGCGCAGTTCAAGGATGTCCCGTTCACCTACACCAGACAGAATTTCGTGGATATGCTGACTCTGGAGGGATATTCCTTCAATGGAGCGGACGGAAGCGCCAAGGACTATTTCAACCTCCAGTTCGACGGACTCATCGATTTCAGTTTCGACGTGTCGGAGATTGTCACGCTGCCGAAAGACAGGAAATACTACGGGGGGAACAACGATGACGGCAACGACAAAAATCCCGAACAGATGGTCATCGACGCGTGCAGGCTTGCGGCTGACTGCGGAACGGATTTTTCGGAATATGACGACGACAACGACGGTTATGTCGACAACGTATTCATATTCTTTTCCGGGGAAGACGAGGCTGACACGGAAAACGAGGACTGCATCTGGTCACACGCCTACTACATCGAGTCCGGCTCCGGAAAGACCCTGAAACTCAACGGGAAAAAGATAGACAGATACGCATGCACCGCCGAACTCTCCCCTGAAATCACGGGAG
This sequence comes from Treponemataceae bacterium, assembly GCA_963614515.1. Taxonomy (GTDB): domain Bacteria; phylum Bacteroidota; class Bacteroidia; order Bacteroidales; family UBA932; genus Cryptobacteroides. The sequence goes on from CAVEDD010000019.1 coordinate 2,445, forward strand.
ACGGTTATCTCGGCGACGGTTTCGTCCTTGCGGGAATAGGAACTTTCTGCCACGAATACAGCCACACGTTCGGACTCCCGGACCTCTACGACACGGATTACGCCGGAAGCGGCGGCCAGGCGGAGGCTCTCTGGTATGTGACCGGTCTGATGGACGGAGGAAACTCGAACAACGGGGGCAACACTCCCCCGAATTACAATGCGATAGATATGGAATGTCTCGGACTTGGGGAAGCGCTTCCGCTGACAGACGGCGAACATACGCTCAAGCCCATACACGAAGGCCGGACATACTACAGAATGGAAACGGACAGGAAAGGCGAGTATTATCTGTTTGAATGCCGGGACAACAGCTTCCTCTGGGACAGATACATATTCGGCGCCGGCCTGCTGGTCTATCACATCGACAAATCGAAGAATGCCGCCGGAAAATCGGACAATTACGGAGAGACGCTCACGGCGGCCGACAGGTGGGACATCTACAACGAAGTCAACTGCCGCCCGGACAGGCAGTGCGCGGATCTTGTGGAGGCGGATCCCTCCGTCGTGAAGAAAGCCTACCACAGGTATTCCCAGTTCAACCCCACAGGCACGCAGATCAAAAGCATCTTCTTCCCGTCCGGGAAACACGACATGCTGGACGCGTCAAACGGCCTGAAGTACTGGAGCGGCGGGGAATGCCCGGTGACAATCAGCGGGATTGTGCGCAATGCGGACGGAAGCGTCACGTTCACCGTGACAGGCGCCGGCTCAGCTGACGACACGGCGACGGCGGACAGGGACAATCCGCCTGTGATGGACTTCAGCGCCGCACAGAGGAATGACGACGGTTCGTTCAGAAAAGGAAAGTCAGTTCCGCTGTCGCTGCTCAATGCGGAAGGGGCGCTTTATGTCGAATGGTTCTTCAATGAAAAGGTGATTGATGCGGACGCGGATTTCAAGCCATCGGCTTCAGGTACGCTCAAGGCGGTTCTGACCTACAGGGACGGCACGGAGGTCACGGTCAGCAAACGGATAGTCACAAGATAGGGATGTCAAAAGACGGAAAAATGAGAAATACGATAAAAATTCCGGTCATCGCGCTCGCAGTGTGGGTCTTCGCGTCATGCGCGGGAGAGGAACCGGTTTCCGACACGGACGGCTCCGCGCTCAACGTCAACGGAGAGGAGGTCTTTCAATATGACGAAAAGACCTGGCAGGCGGTTTTCTTCAGCCCGGACAACCTCTTTCTCATGACGGACGACAGCCGGAACAACTGGTACAGGCTCAGCTGCGATGATTTTCCGTCCGAAGTCGGACAGACGGTGAAGGCGGATCTGTCCTACAAGGTCGCCGGCAGCCGGAACGAAGTCCGTACAGTCAGCGGACTTTCCCTGAAAGTTTCCGAGATTGACGGAGATTCGGGAATGGTCAGCCTCACGGATTCGGATAAAAAAGTCACGCTGTCGATAATATGCGTCAGATAGAGGGGCGATGACAGTCAGAAGAGTTGTAAGGTTATGAAAGATTATGGATTTGTGCGTGTTGCGGCCGCTGTGCCGGGAGTGAACCTCAGCGACCCGGAGCGTAATGCCGAGACGATTTGCGGCCTCATCGACAAGGCGGAGGAAGAGCAGGTTTCGCTGCTCTCGTTCCCGGAACTCTGCGTTACGGGCTACAGCTGCGCGGACCTGTTCGGGCAGAACCTGCTGATTGAGTCCGCGGAGAAGGCGGCGGCGGAGATTGCACGGCACACGGAGAATCTGGCCGTGACGGTTGTAATCGGTGTCCCTGTGCGGTCCGCAGGGCATCTCTACAACTGCGCCGCAGTCATCCGCAGGGGAAAAATCCACGGTCTCGTTCCGAAAATCCATCTTCCGAACTACGGGGAGTTCTACGAGGCGAGGTGGTTCACCTCCGGAGCGGATCTGACGGGAACGCCGCAGGAGGCTGACTTCGCCGGACAGCGCACCTGTCTCGGAGTCAATCAGATTTTCTCGCTCGGACGGACATCGTTCGCGGTGGAGATCTGCGAGGATCTGTGGACTCCCGTGCCGCCGTCGTCGTTCCACAGCGTTGCGGGAGCACAGCTCACGGTGAATCTTTCCGCCAGCAACGAGGTCATCGGCAAAGACGGCTACAGGCGCAGCCTTGTCGCGATGCAGTCCGCAAGAACACTCGGCGGATATGTCTATTGCTCGGCAGGCTTCGGGGAATCGACCCAGGACCTGGTCTATGCCGGAGCCGCCCTGATTGCCGAGAACGGGCACATTCTCGCGGAGAACCGTCGCTTCAGCCTCACCGATTCGCTGATTGTCGCCGACATCGACAGCGAAAGGCTTGAAACCCTCAGACAGAAAAGCAGCACTTTCCGCGCACTCTCCCCCGAAGGCAAGGGAGACTGGAAACCGTACTACCGCCACGTTCAGCTCGGAAAGACCGCCGACACGGATTTCGGAGCAGCCCTTCACAGGGATATCGACCCGCATCCTTTCGTTCCGTCCGCCTCCGCCGGAGCTCTTGACGAGCGCTGCCGCGAGGTCACTGACATTCAGGTGGAGGGGCTGCTGACAAGGCTCGCGCACATCGGCGGGAAGTCGGCGGTCATCGGAATTTCGGGAGGACTTGACAGCACGCTCGCCCTGCTCGTGACCGTCCAGGCGTTCGACAGGCTCGGATGGGAGCGCAGCCGCATCATAGGAGTGACAATGCCGGGGTACGGGACAACGGACAGGACATACGGGAATGCCGTCGACCTGATGGCCGCGCTCGGTGTGACAGCGAGGGAAATCCCCATCGCAGCCGCCTGTGACCGCCATTTCATCGACATCGGACACGACAAGAATGTCCACGATGTGACCTACGAAAATTCGCAGGCGCGGGAAAGGACGCAGATACTGATGGACATCGCCAACCAGACGGGCGGCATCGTGGTGGGCACGGGAGACCTCTCGGAACTCGCTCTCGGCTGGGCCACCTACAACGGCGACCATATGTCGATGTATGCGGTGAACGCCAGCATCCCCAAGACTCTGGTGCGGCATCTCGTGCGCCGGACAGCGGACACGATTGAAAATGCGGGAATGTACGCCCCGGCGGACAGCCGGGCAGACAATGCGGCGGCCGGCTCTGGAAATGTCCGGACAGGCGGTTCAGGAACAAACCGGAGGACGGTAAGGGACATATTGATCGACATCACGGAAACTCCCGTGAGTCCCGAACTGCTCCCGGCAGACGAGAACGGAAAGATTCTCCAGGTGACTGAAGACCTCGTCGGTCCATACGAACTGCACGATTTCTTCCTCTATAATTTCTTCCGCTTCGGCTATGCTCCGGAAAAGCTCCGCTTCCTCGCGGAAAAAGCCTTCGCCGGCAGCTACGACAGCGCGACCGTCGACAGATGGCTTCGGATTTTCATCCGCCGCTTCTTCTCACAGCAGTTCAAGCGTTCCTGTCTCCCGGACAGCCCGAAAGTGGGCAGTGTCACCCTCTCCCCACGGGGAGACTGGAGGATGCCGTCGGATGCGCTTTCCCGCCTTTTCCTGGATTTTCAATAATCTCGGATTTCCAATAATCTCGGATTTTCAGAATCCGGCAATCCTCTCTATGACAGCCTTCTCCTCCAAGGCGGTTTTCTTCCAGTCAAACCTCGTCAGATCAAAAAACTGATGCGCCCCCTCAAGGCAAGCCACGACTTTTTCCGCCATACGTATCGCGAAATCTTTTCCGTCCAGCGCCACCGTGAAATCTTCGCCTATGACTTCCGGCACGCCCCCGACCCTTGAGGCGACAATGCCCGCCCCACACCTTGACGCCTCGGCAAGGACCAATGCGAACCCCTCATTCCTGCTCGGAAGCACGAGGACATCCGTGCAATTGAATATCTCCGGCATCCTCTCAGGAGGCATATTCCCCCAAAAACGGCACGACAGAGCACTGTCAGCATTCATCTCCGCCTCAACCTTTGACCTCAACCGGCCGTCACCCACAAGCCAGAACTCAATCTCCCCGTTGAATCTCTTCCGGACAGCACGGAATATTCCCGGAAGACTCTCGACATTCTTCACGGGAAGCATGCTCCCTGCATAGGTGACAACCTTCTTCCCCTGAACACCTTGCGCCTTCCTCAATTCCGAACGTCTGGCTTCATCGAAACGCACGAACATCCCGTCACATCCGTTGTAAAGCACCGTCTTCGATCCGGAGCCAATCCTGTCTGAAATCTCCATCAGATTCCGGCTGACAAAACAGTTCATTCCCGCCTCGCGGATAAGTTCTGCCGTAAGGGACTTGATCTGAGGATGCTTGAAAGGCGTGGTGTGGATGTCAGACCCGTGCCATGTCATATAGTAAGGAATTCCGTACTTTCTCTTGGCCTCCAACGCAATGTACCCTCCTACAAATGAATGGGCAGCCACTACATCATAGCCTTCAAGCAAATCCACGTGTCTCTTAAGGAAGCGGGGGTAAAGCAACGGGCGACAATGCAGTTTGTAGAAGAGGAAATGATCCGGAACGGAGTAGTTCTTCCATACAAGATTCAGAGTGATGCCGTTGAGTTTCACGGAGTTCCGTTTTCTTAACTCTTTTTCAGAGACTGAACCCTCCGCAGGAAGGTCAATGAACCTTCGTCCAAGCAGGGAACTGACGAACGCATCCTGAAAGAGCTGGATGCAGAAAACGTCAATCTTCCACCCGGTCAGTTCAGCCAAGTACCTGATTCTGGCGCATTTGGCATTGAACGACCCTTTCCGGTCGAAAATGTTTTCCTCAAATATTACAGCAACTCGCCTCATCCTGCAGGAGAATTTCCCATAGATTACTTCAGAGGACTGACATTTCCGCCCATCAGCCTTGAGCCGATGAATCCAGCCGCTCCTGTCACAAGTATCTTCAAAAGTTTAATTGCCAAGCCGTATTGCCTCACAAAACAACGCGGCCCCAAAACTTTCGAAGTTACGAAGATTTCATGACATTCTGAATTTTTTCACCAAAATTATAAGAAGTTGTCTGACAGCTTCCGTGGCCGTGCCGGGTCCCCCTACAAACAAAAGGAGAGGATGACCTTCAATCCGGGTCACCCTCTCTTTTTGTTTGAAAATTGAAGATGTATGAATGTTCAATTGCAAGGCTTGCGAAAGATTTGAACCGGAGTTACCTTATGGTAATGAGGATTCAAATCTCTGAGCGTAACGAAGCAAGTGGGCATTCAGACGCTTCAATTACTTCGCGATTACGCGGGCCATCTCACATACCTTGTTTGAATAACCCCACTCGTTGTCATACCAGGACACAACCTTGACGAAGGTAGGGTCGAGCTGGATGCCGGCCTTCACGTCGAAGATTGAAGTGCGTGAGTCGTTGCGGAAGTCGGTTGAAACGACAGCCTCGTCAGTGTATCCGAGAACGCCCTTGAGTTCGCCCTCTGAAGCTTTCTTCATCGCAGCGCAGATTTCCTCGTAAGTTGCAGGCTTCTCAAGCTCCACTGTGAGGTCGACAACTGAAACGTCAGAGGTAGGGACACGCATTGACATTCCGGTGAGCTTGCCGTTGAGTTCAGGAAGAACCTTTCCGACAGCCTTTGCAGCACCTGTTGAAGAAGGGATGATGTTCTCAAGAATACCGCGGCCGCCTCTCCAGTCCTTCTTTGAAGGGCCGTCGACTGTCTTCTGGGTTGCGGTTGCAGCGTGGACGGTCGTCATGAGACCTCTCTTGATTCCGAAAGTCTCGTGGAGAACCTTGGAGATAGGTGCGAGGCAGTTGGTGGTGCAGGAAGCGTTGGAAATAATCTTCTGACCAGCATAAGTCTTGTCGTTCACACCATAGACGAACATCGGAGTCGCGTCCTTTGAAGGAGCTGACATGATGACTTTCTTCGCACCTGCCTTGATGTGTGCCGAAGCGAGCTCCTCGGTGAGGAAGAAGCCGGTTGACTCAACGACTACATCGACATTGAGAGCGCCCCAGGTAATCTGTGAAGGGTCTTTCTCGGCGAAAATCTGAATCTTGTTGCCGTCGACGATCATATAGTTGCCCTCAACCTTGATGTCGTGGTTGAAATGACCGTGAACTGAATCGTACTTGAGCATGTAAGCGAGATAGTCAGCGTCAAGAAGGTCGTTGATACCTACAACCTGAATGTCGTTTGAGAAGTTCTCAACGGCTGCACGGAACACCATACGGCCGATACGGCCGAATCCGTTAATACCAAGTTTAATCATTTTGCGATAATATTAAAATGTTAATGTAAATTTCAAAAAATTCCAACGCATTCCGTTACGGTCTGCAAGTCAAAACCCGGATTGCATTCACAAATTTCGCGCCGAGACAGACCCCCTCCGAAAAGCGGCGCAAAAATACAAAAAATAATGAAATAATAAAACTATCTTTGCGGAGGGAAAAACATCATCATTTTTCAGAATGAAATACTATATAATCGCAGGAGAAGCGTCAGGGGATCTCCACGGCTCCAATCTGATGCGCGGGATATATGAAAGAGACCCCGGAGCGGTCATCCGCTTCTGGGGCGGAGATCTGATGCGCGGAGTCTTCGAGGAACAATCCGGAACGAGTCCCACAGGTGAACTGCCTGCGACCGTACCGTTCGGAACCCGCACGGCAGGTCTTGTCCGACACTACAGGGAGGGCGCGGTGATGGGATTCGCCGAGGTGTTCGCCAAGGCCGGCAAACTTCTCGGCAACCTGAGACGCTGCAGGCGGGACATTCTGAATTTCGTTCCGGACTGCGTGATTCTCATCGACTATCCGGGCTTCAACTTCAAGATTGCGGAGTTCGCGCACAAAAGAGGGTTCAAGGTGTTCTACTACATCGCCCCGAAGGTCTGGGCGTCACGCGAGGGACGCATACGCAAACTCAGGAAATATGTGGACATGCTCTATATCGTCTTCCCGTTCGAGATTCCGTATTTCGAAAAAAAGGGGGTTCCTTTTGTCTATAAGGGGAATCCGCTCGTGGACGCGGTGGACGGTTCAAGGGCGATGAGCGAAACGAGGGAGGAGTTCCTGTCGCGCTGCGGCCTTCCGGACAAGCCGATTGTGGCCATGCTCGCAGGCTCCCGCAAGAGCGAAATCAGCACGATGATGCCGGTGCTCACGGAATTCGCGGAGAAGATGCACGGTCTGCCGCAGTATGAAAACTGGCAGTTCATCATAGCCGGAGCGCCGGGACGCTCGCCGGCCGACTATCTCCCCCATCTCCGCAGTCAGGACTATGTCCGCGTGCTGTTCGGCGAGACCCAGTCGATTGTGAGACAGGCCGAGGCCGCAGTGGTGAATTCCGGCACGGCGTCGCTTGAGACGGTGCTGCTCGGCACGCCTCAGGTCGTGGGCTTCATCATGGGCAGCCGGCTGACATACGCCATAGCCAAACTGATTGTCAAAGTCAGGTACATAAGCCTCGGGAACCTATGTCTGGGCCGCTTCGCCTTCAAGGAACTCATCCAAAACGACTGCAATCCGGACGCCCTTGTCGCCGAAGTCCGCGCCCTGATTGAAGACAAGCCATACCGCGCCGGGATGCTCGCCGACTACGCCGGAATACGCGCGATGCTCGGCGGTTCGGGCGCATCCGCCGCCGTTGCGGAGGATATGATTTCACGGCTGCGCAAGTCCCGGGAGTCCCTCAATGAATCACAGATGCCATAATAATATGGGAAAATTGAAATATTATCTGATGTCGGCAAGGTTACGCACGCTGCCGCTTTCTCTCGCAGGAATAATCACAGGAATCGGGCTGGCCGCCTCAGACTACCGCATAAATCCGGTGACGGCCGTCCTCGTGGCTCTGACAGCCGTATGTCTTCAGATTCTTTCGAATGTTTCAAACGAATACGGAGACAGTCTCAGCGGCACTGACGGGGGTGACAGACAGGGTCCGAACTATTCCGAGGGGCATCTCGGCGACAGGGATTACCGGGGTATGATCGCGTTCTGGGCGCTGATGAGCTGCATATCCGGCGCGGCGATGCTCTACACATCCTACGGCACGCTGCTTCAGCTCGAACCGGTTCTGCTGATGATTCTCGGGGCGGCCGCGATTATGGCGGCGATGCGGTACACGCTCGGGAGGAATCCCTACGGCTACCGTGGGCACGGGGACATCGCCGTGTTCACATTTTTCGGAATAGTTTCGGTGCTCGGCTCATATTTCACGGTCGCCCACGAGATTCCGTCGTTCTACCTGCTGCTTCCGGCGGCTGCAATCGGCCTCTTCAGTGTGGGAGTATTGAACATCAACAATATACGGGACATGAAGACAGATGCGGCGACACGGGTCACCGTGGCGATGAAACTCGGGGAAAGGAACGCGAGGATATATCAGACGGTTCTGATTCTCGGAGGCTGGGCGCTGCTTCTCGGATATGTCTTCGGCTGCCGGATTTTCGACTGGCGGCACTGCCTCTTCATCGTGACTCTGCCGCTCTACATCATCCACCTTGTCGGAGTCTGGAAATACAGAGACCACGCCCTCGACAAATATCTGCCGATGCTGGTGATGGGCACGTTCGCCCTGTCAATACTTCTTGCAGTCGGCTTCACGGCCTTTCTGCTGCGGTAGGGCGAGGGCCGAAGATGGCGGTGCCGATGCGTACTATGGTCGCCCCCATCGTGACGGCAATCCTGTAATCCCCGGACATTCCGAACGAGAGTTCACTGAAATCCGGAGTGAGGTTCGGACAGATGCCGATCATCGGACGGAGTGCGGCGTTCAGCGCGAGCAGCTTGTTGAAATCGTTTCTGATGACCGCGGCATCGTCAGTGTCCGTTGCCATCCCCATCAGTCCGCAGAAGCGTATGTGCGGCCAGCCGGCCGGTCCGGTGAGTACGGAAAGAGCCTCCTCCGGCCTGAATCCCTGCTTGGTCTCCTCCCGGGCTATATGACATTCCAGAAGGACATTGACCTTGCCGAAGCCGGATGCCCGGACAGCCATCTCTCAATCGCGTCAAGCAGTTCCACGGAGTCAACCGACTCAATCATCGAGACATACGGAAGCACCAGTTTCAGCTTGTTCTTCTGAAGATGCCCGATGAAATGCCATTGCACATCCGCCGGCATCAGACCGGCCTTCGCAGAAAGTTCCTGCGGACGGCTCTCTCCGAACAGTCTCTGGCCCGCCTCATACGCCTCGCGCAAGGCCTCAACCGGATGGAATTTGGAAACTGCCACCAGTTTAACTCCTGATGGCAGTTCCGACTTAATCGCGCTGATATTGCTGCTGACACTCATCTGCGAAGACAATCACACAACAGCTATCTGCGTTTCTTCTGCTGCTTCATCTGCTCCTGCTGCATCTTCTGAGCGGCCTCAAGTCTCTGCTGCCACTTCGACTTCGGGAGCGGCTTGCCCTTCGAGGCCTCCACCTGCGCGAGAATCTTCTCCGGCTTCACGAACCACTTCTTGATTATGAAAGTCTGGAGCATCGTGAGCAGGTTGGAGATGAAATAGTAGTATGACAGACCTGAAGAAAGGTTGTTGCAGATGAACAGCATCATTATCGGCATCAGCCAGACGCTCATGAACTTCATCCCCGCCATCTGCGGATCATTCGACATCTGGCTCGAGTTCATCTTGGAGTAGACGAACATGGACGCGGCCATCAGCAGCGCGAACAGCGACAGGTGGTCTCCGAAAAGCGGGATGTTGAAACCGAAGTCCAGAATCGAGTCGTATGCGCTGAGGTCATCGGCCCAGAGGAAAGACTTCTGACGCAGCTCGATGGATGCCGGGAAGAAGCGGAACATCGCCCAGAGTATAGGGAACTGGAGCAGCATCGGGAGACAGCCTCCGAGAGGTTTCACGCCGGCACGCTGATACAGTTCCATCGTGGCCTGCTGCTTCTTCATCGCGTCCTCCTGCTTCGGATATTTCTCGTTGATCTTGTCCATCTCCGGCTTCAGCGCGGACATCTTCGCCGTGGACATATAGGACTTGATGGTGAGCGGAGATATCACAATCTTCAGGAGGATGGTCATAATCAGGATTATGAGTCCGTAGTTGCTTATGAACCGTCCGAGGAAGTCGAAGCACGGGATGATGATGAAGCGTGAAATCCAGCCCACAAGCCATCCGCCGAGAGGGATGATCTTCTCATATTTCCTGTCATACGACTTTAGCGTCTTGAAATGGTTCGGACCGAAATAGAAATCGAACGGTATCACCTTGTCCCCGCCCTGCATCATGTCAATGCCGGCTCTCGCGTGAGCCGAACATGCCATGAGATTCCTCTCCGGGTCGTCCTCGGGAAAATATTCGACGCCGAACTCTCCGGATTCGAAACCCTGCGGAGCCGTGAGAATCGAAGAGAAGAACTGCTGCTGGAACGCCACCCATTCGAATTTCGCGTCAAGGCGCTTGCTTTCATTCTTGCCCTTGCCCATCTCCTCCGGAGATTTCTCGTCCGGAACATAATAGTCGATTTTCGAGTACTGCTTCTCGTTCTTGTAGCCTTTTTCAAGACGCGGAACCACGGTCTTCCAGTTCAAGTCCACGGAAGAGACCCTGTTCGGAATCACAGCATCCATCCCCACGAACGAAAGTTCGTTGTGAACCATATAACTGCCCTGCGAAAGGACATATTTCTGCTGGATATATCCTCCCTGCTCGAACGGAAGCCGCATCACCACGGAAGAATCCGTCACCTCGGCGACATCGAAGACGAACTCCCTCGTATCAACCGATTCCCCGGCAAACACGTTCACGTTCAGGTCGCTTGCCTGCGGCGGGACGAGATAGAGTTCCGTGCTGTCAAACTTCACATAGTCAGCGAGTTTCACGGAGTACGGCTGCGCTCCCTTTGTCGTGAAGACTATTTCCAGCTTGTCGTTGGCGAGAGTCAGCAGCGATGATTCAGCCTCGCGCGCCCTGGTGAGATTCCCGTCCTTGAACGGTTTGAGCGCCGGTTTCGTGCTCAAGGTGACCGTCGTCGTCCCGAGCGTGTCTCCCGACGCGATGCGGTTCAGAGAGTCGAGCGCCATGGCTTCAAGCCGCTCCGCCCTCGCGACGGAGTCCAGCTGAGCCTGATACTCCATTTGTTTTTTATATTGGCGCGACTGGTACCACGTGAAGCCGAACATTATCACGCCTATCAGCACGAAGCCTATGATTGTATTTTTAGTTTCCGATGTCATAGTACTTATTCCGCTGCGTCAAGATTTCTGATTTTTTCGGCGAGTCCGGCGAGTTCGGCCTTGGCGTCGTCGATGCGCTTGCGCATCTGGTCAATAAGCCCGCCGGAGTTCTTGCCGGCCGTGAAGAAGCCGATGTTGTTCTCGTAGGTTGCGATGTCCTGCTGGAGCTTGCTGAACTTGTCGATGAGAATCTCCTTCTCCGAACGCTGAGGCCTTCCGCCGCGTGCGCCGCGCCTCTCGGCAGCCGGCTCGGCTCCGAACTTCGCCTTCACCGCAGCCCTGTAGGCTTCATTGACAGCCTCCTTCTCCTTGAACGGAACGAAGCCGATTTCCTGCCATTTCTGCCGGAAATCCGCGAGAGCCTTCGCGTCGGTTTCCGCATCCACGTTCTGATATTGCTCGATTTCCTTTATGAGAGCCTGTTTCACGCGGAGATTCCTGCGGTAGTCGTCAGGTCTGACATCGTTCTTGTCCCTCTCGGCGAAGAACTCGTCGCAGGCGGCGCGGAAACGCTTCCATACCTGTTCGGACTTTTTGTGCGGAACCGCACCGATTTCCTTCCACTGTTTCTGCAGTTCAATCAGCTGCTCGGAAGTCTTCTTCCATTCGGTGCTGGACTTGAGAGCCTCGGCGGCCTCGCAGAGAGCAATCTTTTTCTCGAGATTGGCATTCAGACCGTCCTTGAAACCTGCATAATATTCCCTTTTCTTCGCGTAGAACGCATCGCAGGCGGCACGGAAACGGTCATATATCTTCTGGTTCTCCTTCTTCGAGGCGAAGCCTATCTTCCTCCATTCCTGCTGGATACCCTCGATTTCCTTGGAAAAGGCGTTCCACTCGTTCGAACTGCCCGCCTCCCTTGAGGCGACCTCCTCGACTTTCTCGCAGAGAGCGGTCTTGGCCGCGAGGTTATCCTCCTGCTGCTTCTTGATGTCCTCGTAGAATCCCTGATATTTTTTGTTTATCACGGAGGTGGCCGCCTTGAAGCGGTTCCAGATGTCGTCCCTGTACTCCTTCGCCACCGGCCCGTACTCCTTCCACTGCTCGTGGAGTTTCTGGAGTTCCTTGAAAGCCTCGACCACATTCTCGTTTTCGGCAAGTTTCTCGGCAGCCTCGCAGAATTTCTCCTTCACTTCAAGATTCTTCCTGAAATCGAGGTCACGGAGTTCGCGGTTGATCTGCACCATATCATAGAACTGCTCGACATAGAGCTGGTAGGTCTCGTTTATGTTGCGGAACGCAGTGACCGGCACGGGCCCGATCTCCCTCCAGCGGTTCTGGATTTCGCGGAACTCCGGGAATGTGGCGTTCACGTCCTCCTGTTTATCCAGCAGAGCTTTCAGGTCGGCGATGACCTGCTGTTTCAGCTCAAGGTTGTGCTCACGCTCCTTTTCCTGCTTCTCGTTGAACTCAGCGCGTTCCTTCTTATATTCGCTGTAGGCGGACTTGAAGCCTTCCTCTATCGCCGCAAACGGACTTTCCACCGCATCCACGGCGGCGTCAGCCACTTCCGAAAGCTTCTGCAGCGCATCGGCCTTTTCCTTGCCCAGCTTCTTGTAGAATGCCGTCTTGATGGTCTCGACATTCTTCGACAAAGTCATCTTCAGGTCGCTCGTGACCGTCTTCTGAAGTTCGGAAACAAGTTCCGCAAGCGTCATGTTCTGGTAGTCGGGAGTTTCCACGGCAGCCTCTTCCGCAGCCGGTTCCTCCCTGACCGGATTTTCTTCGACAGATTTCTCCTCGACAGGATTTTCCTTGACAGACTCCTGAACTTCAGGCTCTACATCCGGGGCGATTGCCTCGGGAATGATCTCTTCACTCATAAATTTAGAGAATTATGTTTATATCCATGGACACGGCAATCTTTACATTCGCGTGCGTCCAAACTGCAAATATATGAATATTTGGGTAAAATATGTTATTTTTGTGTCGTGATTCTGAGTTTTATCGGAAAATCATCTGAAAATCGCAAAAACTGGAGAATATGAGAATCGACATACTCACCGTTGTTCCGGAACTTCTGGACAGTCCGCTGAGCCATTCCATCGTGGGACGGGCGAGAAAGAAAGGAATCGTGGAAATATATGTCCATGACATCAGAAAATACGGTCTCGGTCCGCACAGGAGAGTCGATGACTACAATTACGGACCCGATGCGGGGATGGTGATGATGGTGGAGCCGATTTTCCGCATGATTGGGGAACTTCAGGCGGAAAGGGACTACGATGAAGTGATATATATGTCCCCGGACGGCGAGATTCTGACCCAGGGGATAGCCAACGAACTGTCCCTCAAAGGGAATATAATCCTGCTTTGCGGCCACTACAAGGGCATAGACCAGCGCGTGCGCGACCACCTCATAACAAGGGAGATTTCCGTGGGCGACTATGTCCTCAGCGGAGGTGAGATTCCGGCCGCAGTCCTCGCCGACGCGATTGTCCGTCTTATTCCCGGAGCCATCACCGACGGCACCTCGGCCCTGAGCGACTGCTTCCAGGACGACCTGCTCTCCCCTCCGATTTACACCCGCCCCGCCGAGTTCAACGGCTGGAAGGTTCCGGACATCCTGCTCTGCGGAGATCCGAAGAAGATTCAGGCATGGCAGGACGGGCAGGCGGTTGAAAGGACGAAGAGACTGCGCCCGCAGCTGCTTGAAAAATAACGTGAAAAAGAAATATCCGGTATTCAGATGTCACGAAACTTACGATTTTGCTTTAATTAATAAAGAATTTCACCTTTTTCGGAATAAAATCGACAATAAAATTTTGTTATTAGAAAATAAACCTTATATTTGCGATGTCTTAAACGGGACGTACGTTTAAGACCACTCATCTCTTCGCGATATGGGTCGTTCTCTGACACATTGAGTGAAGAGCTTGCTGACCACTAATAATTAAAACACTACACTACTAACCGAAACAGCTCGCAGTGATGCGGGCTGTTTTTTCGGAAGATGGTGACCAAAAAGTGTTTTGTTCACCATCCTTCGGACTTCCTAACCCCCGCAGACTAACGTCTGCGACCCCTGTCAGGGGTATTTTGCGCCTCCGGCGCGGTCCCTACGGGACTTTTTAGTCACCCCCTTGAGAAGCCTTGGAAAGCGCAGTTCCTACGATTGCCCTGCTTCGTATCTGTCGAGGGCTTCGGCCATAAGTGAACGTCCTTTTTCTGCGATTTCCTCGCCCTTGGCGTAGTCGGTGATGGTGCTGTAGGAGTCGAAACTCATCTTCACGAGAATATCCGGTCTGTACTTTTCAATCTGAAGGTTCGCGATTGTGCGGAGCATCAGGGAGAATGTCCGTGAGAGGATGGAGTAGTAGTTGTCGTCCTCGATGAAAGGCATCTTCTCGGCGGCTGCCCTGCCCCTGAGAGCTTTCACTTTTTCGCCGGCGGAACGGCCTTCCTGAATCACGCGATGGGCCTCTCCTCCAACGGCCTTCACCATATCAAGGAGGGAAAGTCCCTTCTTGGACGAAATCGGGGCGAGGATGGCGGCAATCTCACCCCTCAGTTCCGGGTCTGCCGCCTCCCGTGCCTTTTCGATGGCCGTGATATATCCTGCAATCTTCTCCGAATCAAGCTGGTTCACGTCGAACGAGACGAGGATGTCGTGTCCGTTGCGCGGAACTATGCTGAAAGGAGCCGTGTTCACGGCTCCGCCGTCGATGAGCGTGTGGTAGCCGTATCTGACCGGACGGAAAAGCGAAGGTATGGATATGGAGGCGCGGATTGCATCAAAAAGCCGGCCTTCGCTGAACACTACCTGCTCGCCGGTGTAGAGGTCGGTCGAGACAGCGCGGAAAGGAATGCCCAGATCCTCGATGTTCACGTTCGGAACCACTTTCTTGATGTGCTCGATGACCCTCTCGCCCTTGACGAGGTAGCTTTTGCTCAGAGAGACGTCCAGAAGCGACAGAAGTTTGAAATTATTGAGCTTGAACAGCCATTTCTTGAAGTCCTCGAGACCTCCGGCGGCGTAAATGCCGCCCACGAGCGAACCTATGGAGCAGCCTGCCACGGAGGTGATGCTGTAGCCCCTGCTCTCAAGTTCCTCGATTGCGCCGATGTAGGCGAATCCGCGCGGCCCTCCGCTTGAGAGCACAAGCGCGACATCTTTTTTCCCGGACATAAGAATCTGTTTGAATTTTTCTCACATTTTCAGAATCAGCTTGCTGAACGCGACGGCGACAGACGCAAAATTACGAATATTTCAGAGATATCAATCGACATCATATCTTTATTTCATATCTTCGCCAAAGATTTCAAAAACGTGGCGGACATTCGAGGCCACTTCAAACATACACGATATGGGACAGAATGAAAGCGGAAGAAAAATAATTTATATCTCTTTGATATTCATCGTGCTGGCAGCGCTCTACTTTGTGCCGGCGGAAGCGCTCGGGGAAATGCTCCCCGAGAAGGCTGTCAGATTCAGAATCGCCTTCCCGGTCGCGGCGCTGTCCGTCTTCGGAGCCTGGCTCGGATTCGGGTGGAAATTCGTGCTGGCATTTCTTTTTTCCTGCACAGGGGACGCGATGGGGGCCTACGGGAGCTTCGCCGGTCAGATGGGATATTTCGCGGCGGCCCACATAATGCTGATTCTGGCGTTTGCGGAAGAACTGCGGAACAGGCGCGGGCGTCACGGACTCCCGGGGGGAAAGGCGGCCCGGACACAAAACGGCGGCACGGAGGACTTCCAGGATTCACGGATTTGGAAAACACTTGCAGGTCTGGCAGTCGCCGCCACGCTGGTCTTCGCGTTCGCGCTTGTCATCCCGGAAGTTCCGGAGGGCGCGCTGCGGATCGGATGCGGTGTCTACGCCGTTCTGATTGCCGCGATGTTCGGGCTGTCGCTCCTGCAGCGCCCGCCGTTCTTCGCCGTAGGAGCCGCGCTGTTCCTGATTTCGGATATGATTCTGTCGTGGAACAGGTTCGTCGGACCGGTTCAGGCCTCAAGATGGCTGATTATGGTTCCGTACTATCTCGGTCAGCTGCTTCTCTGGCTCGGCGAGGCCTACAGGTCCCGGACTTTGAAGATGTTGTAGGATATCCCGCTGTCCGAGGGGGCTTCGCCTTCGTGCCTCTTGAGGGCGCGGACAATCCGGACGGTGAGCGGAAGGGCTATGATTTCATAGACGGTCTTGAGAAAAACCTGCCAGAGCATCATTTTGGGCAGTTCTGCGAGGGGGATGACTCCGAGAAAGGCGATGGGGAAAAACACGAGGCTGTCAAGGCTCTCCCCGGCCACCGTGCTGAGTATGGCGCGGAGCGAGAACCTCTTCCCGCCGTCACGGAGTTTCATCTTGCTCATCACAAGCGCATTGGCGAACGAGCCTGTTATGAAGGCGACGAACGATGCTCCGGCGATTCTCGGGGCGAGTCCGAAAATCGAGTGGAATCCGGCCTGGTTGTCCCAATAGGGCGCAGGCGGAATCATATCGCAGAGCGCGCCCATAGCCACGACGAAAAAGTTCATCGCGAACCCCGTCCAGATGAGAAGACGCGCCTTCCCGTAACCCCAGACCTCGCAGACGCAGTCGTTGATGATGTAACTTATCGGGAATACCAGCAGTCCCCCGGTCAATGAAATCGGACCGGCTGCAATCTGCTTTGTTTCAAGGAGGTTGGCCGTGATGAGGCAGACGCAGAAGAGTATGCTGAAAAGCAGGAACAGCACGCTCACGTTTTTTTGTGATCGCATAAATCTTGTTTTAGAAACCTTCAAAAAATAACCTGAATCATCTTTTTCATTCTTTTCGACCCATATTCGATTTCATCGATTTTTTCTACGTTCGGCATAGTTCAAGCAAGCTTGACT
>CAVEDD010000020.1:0-15923 GCA_963614515.1 Treponemataceae bacterium
GGGCTGTCGGCGAAAGCCGACTGGGGGTGAGAGGTTTATAAATATCGCTCTGCGAGCGATATTTATCCGTTCGTCAGAACGGATAACCCACGCCGAAGTGCAGTGCCGAGCCGTTGCCCGAGAACCAATCGCGGGGCCGCACCCAGCAGTCTCCCCGAGTCCGTGCCGGGTCGTGCAGCCTGATGCCCCAATCCACACGCAGAACCAGAAAATCGAGGTCGAGACGCAGGCCGAGACCCCAGTTCATCGCCATCCCGCTCCAGAGGGTTGAGCCGCTGATTTTCGACAGGCCGGAACCGCCGGAACCGTCCTCCGTGGCGGACGCCTTCAGATTCCACACATTTCCCGCATCGAGGAACACTGCTCCGGAGAACACCCAGAACATCGGGAAACGGTACTCGGCGTTCATTTCCAGCTTCATATCCCCCGTCTGGTTCGGAATCACGAAAGTCGTGTCCTTCGCCGCGAGACCAGGCCCGAGGCTGCGGGCCTGCCATCCGCGCATGCTGTTGGCCCCGCCGGCGTAGAAATGCTTCTCGAACGGCAGTGCCGAGGAGTTCCCGTAGGCATATCCTGCGCCGCCCTGCAGCCTGACCGCGAAAGCCTGATTGTCATCCCTGCCGAAGCGCCAGGTCTTGCCGAGGGTGAGTTCCGCACGGACATATTGTGAATACGGCGTGTCCCAGATCATCCCCGAGCCGTTGCCGTCCTTGTCCATCAGCGGCTTGAACGCGCTCAGAAGATTGCCGGAGATGTCGGTCTGCAGCCTTGCGTACTCGTATGTCGTATCCGGATTCACATCGGAATTCGTCGTGTAGTAGAAAGTTCCACCGGCTCCGAGGTCGAAGTGATCCTGATAGGCGTTCTGAAGGAAGGGGTCGCTCCTCAGGCTTTCAAGGAACGAGGACTTGAGGTCGAAGATATGGATTATGCTGAGCTGAACCGGGTAGACCTGATAGAAGAATTTTGAGCGGACGTTCCCGTTGAAGCCGAGCGAGGTCGAGATTATGTTGCGGGTGTATTCGGGACGGCTCTGATAGTTGTAGGAGGCGTTTATATCCGTGCGCGGCACAGCACCGTCGAAGAGGCTGCAGGGCAGGAAGATGAACTTCGGGAGACTCAATCCGCCGCTCACGCCGAACTCGTTGGAGCGGACATTGTCGTTGAACCGGAACTGGAAATTTCCCATGAATCCAAGATTCAGCCACTCCCCTCCCCGGAAAATGTTCTTGTGATACCAGGACAGCTGCGGCGATACTCCGAACAGCCCGGACGAATTGACCGAGGCCTCGAGATTGACCTTGAATCCCTGAAGTTTCGACGGCATGAGCCGGATGTCGCAGCGTAGGCTGCTGCTGTCGGTCCGGCTGACCCCGATGTTGACGCTTGAGAACATCCGCAGCGCCGAAAGTCTTGAATATGTACGGTTTACGGCCGTTTCGCTGTAGATGTCGCCCGGATGGACTGTTGTCAGGTTCTCCAGCACCCCCTTGCGGATTTTCAGTTTCGACGGGTAGGAGATGTTCACGTCCGTGAACGTGAACTTTCTGAACGGGGCGGCCTCCTTCGGGGTCTCGTTCCTCGTGTATTCGTTCAGGCTGACTTCAAGACGCGCAGTCCCCGTCGCACCGGTTCCGAGCGTATCCGCTTCGCAGAAGAAATAGTTCTTGTTGAAACTGTACCATCCTTTGTCACGCAGCACCGATGTCGCCCGCACCGTTTCCGCCTCAAGCGCCGATTCCGAGAGCCAGTCACCCGCTTTCACGGTGGAGTTCGGCACATCGGCGAGAAAATCGGCGGCCAGCCCGCCCCGCTGTGGCAGCCGGAAAGAAATGCTGTCAATCCTGTAGCGTTTGCCGAGCGTTATGTCGTAGGTGACATAGACCTTCTTTTTCTTCACACGGACCCGCGCATCCACGGCGGAGCCGTAGTAGCCGATATATTCGAGATGCTTCCTGAGATTCTCCTCCGACTCCGTCACGAGTTCCGGGTCATAGACAATCGGCGCGACACCGAGCTTCTGCACGAATCTGTCCCAGCCCTTCCCCCTGCCGTTGGACCAGTTATAGACGCTCACGAACGGATTCCATCCGAAAATGAAGTTGGAATTAGGTTTCTGCTTTATGTACGCCGTCAGTCCGGACTCATTGAAATCCTTGGTTCTGTTCGTCACGTTCACCTTCGTCCCCGCAAGACTGTATTCTCCGTCTCCGAGCACGCGTGTTGTGCTGCACGCCGCCGTGATGACGGCAAGCAGCAGGATGACTGCATATCCCGGAATCCTGTGTCTCACCAGATTTTCGTGTTTCATAAGCGCGAGGCCGAAAAACATATAGCCCGAAAGGCACAAAGTTACGAATTTACCCTTATATCCCTCTCCGGTGAGGAATATTTTTTAACTTTGCAAGATTAGGGAATATATCCCCGAACAGAGGAAAATGGGCGGAATATCCAACAATGAAATCAAATACCTCCGTTCCCTGACACAGAAAAAATTCAGGGACGAATACGGCGTGTTCACAGTCGAAGGCGGGAAAATGGTCGCGGAAGCGGCGAAATCGGACTTCGGAGTGGAGAGGATATGGCGTGAGGAAGAAATCGGAGCGGAAGCAATGTCGAGGATATCCTCGCTTTCGTCGCCCTCCCCCGTGCTGGCCGTGGTGAGAAAACCGGAAAATCTGAGACTCGACAATCCCCGGGACATTTCCGCAGTGCTCGGCCATAAGGGGCTGTTCCTCGCGCTGGATTCCATCCGTGACCCGGGCAATCTCGGAACAATCATCCGGATTGCGGACTGGTTCGGGATTGACGGAATCTTCGCCACGGAGGACACGGTCGAACTTTTCAACCCGAAAGTGGTCCAGGCCACTATGGGCGCGATTTTCCGCGTGAAATTCCACAACTGCGACCTGCTCGCGCTCGCCGATGCGGTCTCCGGAGCCGGCGGACAGCTCTATGGGACTTTCCTCGACGGACAGGACATCTACCGCCGTCCGCTCTCCACGGGCGCGGACTCCCCCGCAGTAATCGTCATCGGGAACGAATCCAACGGCATCTCCGACAGTCTGCGGGCGCGCATCACCGAAAGGCTCTTCATCCCGTCCTGGCCGGCCGGTGCGCAGACCTCGGAATCTCTCAACGCGGCCGTAGCCACGGCGATAACGGTGGCGGAATTCCGCCGGAGACAGCTTTAAGGGACGCTTTTCCTCCGAGTCGTGCACCCGGGGTCACAGCAGTTTTTTCGTCAGGGAGAAGAAGCGGTACGGCATATATCGGAACGGAAGATCGAGCCGGGTCGGGGTGATTACGACGGAACGGTAGTGCGTGAACGCGTCGAAACTCTTCTTCCCGTGGTAGCTTGACATTCCGGAGTTCCCCACGCCTCCGAACGGGAGATTCTCGTTGGCGATGTGCATTATCGTGTCGTTGATGCAGGCCCCGCCGGACGAGGTCCGGCTCAAGATGCGGTCGCCTTCGCCTCCGAAATAGTAGAGAGCCAGCGGCTTTGGTCTTGAATTTATGAAATCCGTGACTTCATCGGTCCGGGTGAATGTAAGTACCGGGAATATCGGGCCGAAAATCTCCTCCTGCATCACCGGCGAGTCGGGGCTGACATTGTCGAGAACCGTGGGTCCGAAATAGCGTTCCTCCGCGTCGTTGTCCCCTCCGAAGACGATGGTGCCGCAGTCAAGGTAGCCTTTCAGGCGCTCGAAAGCACGGTCATTGACGATTCTGACATAATGCCGGCTTTTCTTCGGATTCTTTCCGAGCAGCCTTCGGAACTCGTTCCGGAGAGCCTTCAGAAATTCGTCTTTAATGCTCTGATGTATAAGAAGATAGTCCGGGGCTATGCAGGTCTGTCCCGCGTTGAGAGCCTTCCCCCAGGCGATACGCTTTGCCGCGGGACCGATGTCGGCGTCGCGGTCGACTATGCAGGGACTCTTGCCTCCGAGTTCGAGCACCACCGGCGTGAGATTGTGCGCCGCAGCCTCCATCACGGTTCTTCCGAGTTTGGGACTCCCCGTAAAGAATATCAGATCCCATTTCATGGACAGCAGCACGCCGTTCACCTCCCTGTTTCCCTGCACCGTGGCGACGAGGTTCTCGGGGAATGTCTCCGCGAGCATGGCCCCGAGTACGGACGAAACCGTCGGGACATAAGGAGAGGGTTTGAGAACTGCGGTGCATCCGGCCGCGAGAGCGCCGATGAGAGGACAGAGAAGCAGCTGGACAGGATAGTTCCAAGGGGCTATAATCAGCACATTGCCGAGTGGTTCGGCAAGAATGCGGCTCCGTGATGGGAACATCTTCAGAGGCGTGCGCACCTTTTGCGGAGCCGCCCATCTGTCAAGATGCTTCAGCTGGTTTTCAATCTCCACGCGCACTATGCTCAGTTCAGTCAGGAAGGCCTCTTCATAAGACTTGTGCAAATCAATCCAGAGCGCGTCGGCAAGCGGCTTCTCCCATTTCTGCAATGCCGCCCCGAGTGCGCGCAGATTTTCCTTCCTGCGCCCGGGTTCGAGCGTCTCTCCGGAGCGGAACAGCGCCTTCTGCGCCTCCGCAACCACTTTTATTCTTTCCGTCGATGTGTTTTCCATAGCAAAATCGTTAAAGCGACCACGCGGCGTGGCGGACAAATATCCGAAACTTTCGTGAAAGAAAAAACATTTTGGCTAAATTTGCCGTCTGCCGGAACATGTCGGAGGGCTTGCAGATGAAAGAGTTTTTTTTGAAACATATTGACAGGGATATCCCAAGGAAGTTGAGAAACGGCAAATTCCCCTACAGTTCGATACTGTACATCCTGCTGTCATCGGTCATCTTCATGCTGCTCTACACTCCGTTCTCCACGAGCGCGTGGTTCTCCGTACGCACTCCCGCCCTCGCGTTCTTCACGATTCTCTTCATGGCTGCCGAAGTCTGCATACTCTCCGCAAGCAGTTCGCTCTTCGCCGTTTTCTGCAGGAAAAGGAAGTCCGTGAAACTGCGGAACTATTGTCTCTGGTGCATCGCCGAAGTTCTCGTCATCAGCGTCACATATATCTTTCTCACGCGGTTTTTCTCTCTCGGTGACTATTCCTCTGACCTGTCGCTGTGGGGGAAGACCCTTCTTTGCGTGACTCTGATTCTGTCAATCCCATATTCCGTCATATATCTCCGTTCCGCGAGACGGGAGAAGATGCGTAAATCCGCATCGGTGGGGAGATACGGTGAAAATTCCGCCGACAATCATCGGCCGGCGGAATCCGTGAAGGAGAGGATGATAAAATTCACTGACGATGACGGCGAACTCCGCTTCTCCGTCGATGCGGACTCCGTCCTGTATGTGAAAGCGGAGGGGAACTATGTGAACATCTGCTACGAAAAGGGCGATGAACTTGCGTCATACACGCTTAAATCCCCTATCGGCACGCTTGAGACACGGCTCGCCGGGACACCGCTCGTGCGTTGCCAGAGATCGTACATCGTGAATACGAGACGGGTGCGCATGATGCAGAACGACAGCCGCGCAATGTGCATAATCGTCGACAACGACAAAGTGCCGGTGATACCGATGTCGCAGAACTACGCCGCCGCCGTTTCCGACGCGCTCGGTTCCCAATCTTAGGATTTCTTGGCCTCCCTACATGTTCTGAGCCGGGGAGGAGAGCCTCATTATCACCGCGTCATTCGCGGGTACGCTCACTTTCACCGGGGACTGCGCGTTGCAGAACTGTGTCTGCGGGAGTTCAAGCCATTCGAAGGCGTGGGCCGGAATGACTATGTCGATATCGGCCGGCCGCGAAGAGAAATTCGCCACAATCAGGAACGTGTCGTCCGCATCATCGCGCAGGAACGCGAAATGCCTGTCCTTGTCGAAGCCCCGTGAGTCATAGTTGCAGTAGCAGAGGTCGTAGGTCATCCCCTTTGAAATCGCGTTGTCATTTACGGCGAAGCGGAGCATTCCGGTGAATTTCACGAAGAACTTGAGCTCACGCTCCGTAAGTCCCGTGTCTTTCATCAGAAGTTTCATCTTCACCGCGCTTTTGACGCGCTTTCTCAGAAGAGGGCGGGAGTCCTTGTCCGATGTGTCCGAAAGAAGCTCCACGGCAGTCAGGTAGTTCCCGTTGCGCGTGAGTTTCCTAAGCCCGCGCAGCCCACGGGTGGACCACCAGTCGAAAATCGTCGTCCTTCCGTCCTTCCCGCTGAATCCCTCGTCGTCCATCCCCCTTTCGCCCACTTCCTCGCCGTAATAGGTCATGAACGGAGTGAGATTCATCATCAGGCTCACGGCAAGGGCGGGATAGCAGTGTTCGGCCTCTTTGCCGAAGAAATCGGAGGCGAAACGCTGCTCATCGTGATTTTCAAGGAAATTGAGCATATAGCGCTGAAGGTCGCCGAGGTTCTGCCAGGAGGCAGTTATGCGGGTGGCGGACTGCCAGGCTTCGACATTCGGCTGTTCGCCGTCGTCGCATTTCACTATGTCCACCAGTGCGTCATAGAGTCCGGACTTGTCGTAGAGGAGGTCGAAGCCCACCTCCCGTACATATTTGTTGTACAGAGGTTTCTGATACACCTCGGCGAGGAGGAGAAGATCCGGGCGCTCTTTCTTCAATTCTGCAATCGCCCACTTGAAAAACTCCGGAGGGACAAGTTCCACCATATCGCAGCGGAAACCGTCCACGCCTTTTGAAGTCCAGTACCGAAGAATGTGGAGCATCTTGTCCCAGGTCGCCGTATGGAAATCACAGTAGTTGATTTTCACCGTCTCGTACCAGTCGTTGACCCCCGGAGCCGCCGTGTATGCGTTCCCGCAGGCGCGCGCAGGATTCTCCTCGAAGAGGGTCTTGCCCTCCCTGAGCCACTGCTCCTCATTCGGAAGCCTGAGCCGCTGCCCCGGATAGTAGAAGAAATCGTTCTCCGCCTTCCAATGCACTGACTTGTCATCTGTCGCACCGAGTGACATTTTGTCAGACGGGCGGCCCTTTATCGACTTGTCAACACCGACTCCATAGTCCCTCGCCACGTGGTTCGGGACGAAATCGATGAGGACCTTGAGACCGGCGGCGTGGATTCTTTCAACCAGAGCTTCGAACTCACGGATTCTCTCCGCAGGATTGTCGGCAAGATAGGGATTCACATCGTAGTAGTCCTGAATGGCATACGGAGAACCGGCCAACCCTTTGACGAACTGACCGTTGGAAATATGGCCGCCGTTGCCTTCCGTCAGCCCGCCCATCGCCGTGGGGTCGCTGCAGGAATGCCGGATTACGCCCGTCAGCCATACGTGCGTGTAGCCGCACCATTTGAGGTATCCGAGCATATCCCCGTCTATGTCAGAGAATTTTCCGCAGCCGTTTACGGCGCAGTCACCGCCCTTTACGGGGTGTTCCTCCATATTGCCCCAAATCCGGGGAACTACCTGATATATAAGTGTCTTGCCCATATTATTTGAATCTTTCGTTTCAATGTCACGAACGCAGTGCATTCCATCGGCGCCGGCTCCCCCGGCAGTCATTCCGGCGCACGGCGGCGCACTCCCGCAAGGGACAGCCGCAAGACAGATAAACAAAACAAGTGCCCGAAAACTCCGGGCACTCCAATCTGTAAAACATTTCATCCTTTCAAGCATTCAAGCATTCAAGCCACATTCATTCAAACGCCAGTTCAGCGCGAGACAAACTGCTGAAACGGAGGGGATGAAGAAAAGGATGGAGTACAAGGCGCAAGGTGAAGCCAAACACCGCAGCAACCTGACGGTTGTGAGGATTTTGGCAAACCGTGCAACGAAGTAATCCGCCTTTTCTTCGCCCCGACTTACCAGTTCAGGATTTTGAGGAAGTCATACTCCGCCGGATTCGGCAGATAAGCCTTGGCGGCCTCATAGTCCTCAGGCGTGATGTAATGCGCTATGTACTTGTAGTAGTTCTGAGCAGTTCCGGCGTTGATGTCGACGATTCTCGGCGGAATCTTTCCGGTTGCAGGGTCCTGAAGGTCCGCAAGATAGAGCGGAGAAACATTGCCGAAGGCATCCACATAGACCATACAGCCGGTCTTGCCCTCGCTGAAGAGCTGATATACGCCCATCGCGAGTTCGGTGCAGTAGGTCAGGTCATATGCCACGGGATCCTGGCAGCGCACGTCGTAGCCGATCTCCACCGGACGGCTCTTCACCTTGACTCCGAGTTTCTTGAACTCCTTCTCAAGCAGGTCGTTGAAGAGCACGGCCTTTGAAATCTTGCCGAGCTCCGGATGTCCGTGCTCATCGTAGCTGAAGTGTATGCCGGCTTCGGCTGCTTCCTTCGCGACTTCCTCATTGTGGAAGAGACCCTCGGCGGCGATGATCGTGCCGTAGTTGATTCCGAGAATCTTCCTCTTCACGATTGCGGAGATTGAAAGCCTGATGATTTTCTCGAGAGTCATCTCGGTGTGGTTGAACATCTCCGGAATGATGGTCATCGGACAGTGGGTGGCCTCGCCGATTCCGAGCGCAAGGCTTCCGCAGGTGCGTCCCATTGCGCTGATGATGAGCCAGTTGCCTGATGTGCGTGCATCCTCATAGACTGTCCTCGCGATGTGCGCCCCCTCGTTCTTCGCGGAGTTGTATCCGAAAGTCGGGGTGTTGTTCGGAAGAGGAAGGTCGTTGTCTATGGTCTTCGGGCAGTGGATGTTGGCAATCGGGTAGTTCTTCGCAGCAAGGAACTTTGAAATCCTGTTCGCGGTCGAAGCGGTGTCGTCGCCTCCCACGGTCACGAGAAGCTTGATGTTGTTCTCCTTGAAGAGGTCGAGGTTGAAGTTCTCCTCAAAATCCTTGTCGGTCGGCTTGAAACGGCTCATTTCGAGGTAGGAGCCGCCGCGGTTGAAATAGCGGTCAGCCTTGGCGAAGTCGATGTCCTCGGTGCGGGCGTTCTTCGAGAAAAGTCCGGAGTAGCCCCCGTGAAGTCCGATTACTCTGTAACCCTTTGACAGGAAAGTCTTTGCAACGCTCATCGAAACTGAGTTCATTCCCGGGGCGGGGCCTCCGCCGCAGAGGATGATGATTGAATCTTTCATAATTCCGTTATTATTAGATATTTTTTAATCCTGTTTTATCTTGAGAGGTACGGTATTATCTTGCGATGCCCGGGATATTCCCGATTTCGCGGTGCAAAAATACAACTAAAATCCAATATCAACGAATTTTTGGCTAAATTTGTAGGTTTTTAGAAATTTTGCGGATGACGGATGTTTATATGGAACAGAGGGATAAGGACATATTGCGGATAAAGGAGCTCAGGGACATGCTTGCCGAGAGCAACAGACGCTACTATGTGGACAATGCTCCGACAATCAGCGACTTCGAGTATGACCATCTGATGTACGAGCTGACGGATCTCGAGAAAAGGTATCCGGAACTCGCCACGCCGGACTCCCCCACCCGGAATGTCGGCAGCGACAGGACGAAGGAGTTCGAGCAGCACCCGCACCGCTATCCGATGCTCTCGCTCGGCAACACCTACGACATATCCGAAGTCGCCGCATTTTCCGAACGGGTCTCCAAATCCCTGAGCGGCACTTCGTTCAGCTACAGCTGCGAACTGAAGTTCGACGGCACGGCAATCTGCCTGACCTACAGGAACGGGGAACTTTTCCGCGCCCTCACCAGGGGCGACGGCGCCGTCGGGGACGATGTAACGGCCAATGTCCGGCACATTTCAAACATCCCGCAGAAGCTTCACGGCGGAACTTTCCCGGACGAATTTGAAATCAGGGGAGAAATATATATGCCCTACGAGGCTTTCGACAGGCTCAATGCGGAACGGGAGCGCGATGAGGACCCGCCGTTCGCCAATCCGCGCAACGCCGCTTCCGGTTCGCTCAAGCTGCTGAACCCTTCGGAGGTGGGGAAACGCGGTCTCGAATGTACGCTCTACCACCTTCTCGGCGAAAACCTTCCTTTTGAAACGCATTCGCAGGCGCTCGCGGCCGCCGCTTCCTGGGGGCTGCCGGTGTCCGACAAGATGAAAATATGCCGGAGTCTCGAAGAAATCGAGGATTACATAACATTCTGGGACACGGAAAGGAAAAAGCTTCCTTTTGCGACGGACGGCATAGTGATCAAGGTGAACGAACTGCCCTACCAGAAAGCGCTCGGCTACACCTCCAAGTTCCCGCGCTGGGCCGTCGCCTACAAGTTCAAGGCGGAACAGGCGCTCACGAAACTGCTCTCAATCGATTATCAGGTGGGAAGAACCGGAGCGGTGACTCCCGTGGCGAACCTTGAGCCGGTGCTTCTTTCGGGGACTACCGTAAAGCGTGCGAGCCTGCACAATTCCGAGCAGATGGAGCTTCTGGATGTGCGCATCGGGGATTATGTCTATGTGGAGAAAGGCGGCGAAATCATCCCGAAGATTACGGGGGTGGAACTCTCGAGGCGCAATGCCGCGCTCACGAAACCCGATTTCCCGAAGTACTGCCCCGACTGCGGCTGCACTCTGGTGCGCGACGAGGGCGAGGCGAAGTTCTTCTGCCCGAATGTCCACGGCTGTCCGACGCAGATCAAGGGAAGGCTCGTGCATTTCCTCAGCCGCAAGGCGATGAACATACTCGCGGGAGACGCGACGGTGGATCAGCTGTACAACCTCTCACTCGTCAGGACTCCGGCTGATTTCTATGACCTTGACAAAGAGCAGCTTCTGATGCTTGACGGCTGGAAGGAACGTTCTGCGGAACGCTTCCTCAAGAGCATCCGCGACTCGAAAGAGACTCCGTTCGAGAGAGTCCTGTTCGCAATCGGCATACGCTATGTCGGCGAAACCACGGCCAGGACGGTCGCCAGGTTCTTCAAGAACATCGACGCGGTCGCCATGGCTGACAGGGAGACGCTGCTTTCCGTACCCGACGTGGGCGGGGTGATCGCCGACAGTATCTGCGATTTCTTCATGGACCCGGACAACATCCGCGAAGTCGGCCGTCTGAGGGCTGCGGGGCTGAAGATGAGCGTTGATGAGGGGGAGGACCGGCAGGGCGACGCTCTCGGAGGCGCGAGCATCGTGATAACGGGCAACTACAGCATCCCCCGTGACCGGATGAAGGCTCTGATTGAGGCTAACGGCGGCAGGAACTCTTCGTCTGTGAGCGGAAAGACAGATTTCCTTCTCGCAGGAGAAAAGCCCGGCCCGGAGAAAATCAAAAAGGCGGAGTCTCTCGGAATCCGCATAATCTCCGAAGCCGAGTTCATGGAGATGATTTCCGCATCCGTACCGGACGGCGGAGGGCTGTCACAGCCATACGCGGACGGCGTCGTTGGAGACTTGCCGGAACAGGACAGTGCGGCGGACGGTGTTCCGAAGCCGGAGGCCGACAGGGATTCCGGGACTCCGGCGCATCACGGAGACGGACAGCTGAGCCTGTTTTAGACCCGGCTGAACAGTACGGAACAGATATAAACAGGACAGAATCCGGACACTTTCAAAGAAAAAGGAATACGTTTACAGGAACATATGGCTGCAATTTCAGAATTTACTCCGCAGGACTACGCGCTCATCTCCCGGGAATACGCCTCGCTCAAGGAGGCCGCAAAACGCCGCTGCGCGAACGAAAAAGAACTTGACATAGTGCAGAAGGCCTTCGACTTCGCGAACGAGGCGCACAAGGGCGTGAGACGGCGCTCCGGAGAACCGTATATCATACATCCGATCGAGGTGGCGAAAATCGTCGTCAGCGACATAGGACTCGGCTACAAGTCGATTGTAGCCGCCCTTCTCCACGATGTCGTGGAAGACACGGAATATACCTCTGAAGACATACGGAACCTTTTCGGCGACAAGATAGCCTCGCTCGTGGACGGCCTGACGAAAATCAAGACGGTGCTCGACAATGAGGACAAGGCCCAGACCAAGAGCATACAGGCTGAGAATTTCAAGCGCATACTCCTCACTCTCAACGACGACGTGAGGGTGGTTCTCATCAAGCTCGCCGACCGCCTCCACAACTGCCGCACCATAGAGTTCATGCCGGAGCACAAGAGGGACAAGATTCTGAGCGAGACGATGTTCATCTTCATCCCGCTCGCGCACAGGCTCGGCCTCTACAGCATAAAGTCCGAAATGGAGGACATCTGGCTCCGCTACAAGGAGCCTCAGGCCTTCAACGAAATTCAGGCGAAAATCAACCGCAACGTAAACGACAAGGAGAAACAGGTCGACGAGTTCATAGGCACGGTCAGGGAACTTCTCGACCGGATGGGGATAAGCTACGAAATCCGGAAAAGGGTGAAGTCCCCCTACTCCATCTGGCACAAGATGAACACGAAGAACGTCACTTTCGAGCAGGTCTATGACCTCTATGCCGTGAGGATAATCTTCGACCCGAAGAAGGCCAACGACATCGAGAAGGAAAGGGAGGACTGCTACAGCATCTATGTCGCCATCACCAACAAGTTCGACTACAAGGCCGACCGCTTCCGGGACTGGATAAAGCAGCCCAAGAACAACGGCTACGAGGCTCTGCACTGCACCGTGATGAGCAAGTCCGGGCTGTGGATCGAGGTTCAGATACGTTCGCGCAGGATGGACGACATCGCGGAGAAGGGAATCGCGGCGCACTGGGCCTACAAGCGGGACGGATTCGTCGGGGAGAATGACAGCGAGATGGACAAGTGGATCGCGAAGGTGCAGGAGATTCTGATGAATCCTGACGTCAACGCGATGGAGCTGCTGGATCTCATCCACAACGACCTGACGGCCTCGGAGATATTCGTATTCACCCCCAAGGGCGAGCAGAAGTCAATCCAGAAGGGGGCGACCGCGCTGGATTTCGCTTATATGATCCACACCCACATAGGCAACAAGGCCATCGCGGCGAAGATAAACCTGAGGCTCGAACCTCTTTCGTATGTGCTCCGTCCGGGAGACCAGGTGGAAATCATCACGGCGCAGGCCGAGAATCCGAAGCGTGAATGGCTCTCGTTCCTCAAAACCCGCAAGGCGATCAACGTGGTCACGGACTATTTCGAAAAGATTGACCGTCAGAAGGCAGAAGAAGAGCAGGAACAGGCGAAAAAGAACTCGGGAAAATGGACTCTTCCCTTTTTCCGGTCGTCGAAATCGAAATCCTCCTATGTCATCAACGACAGCCGCAACACTGACAACCAGTTCGTCATCGCCACCTGCTGCCATCCGATTCCGGGCGACCCGGTGGTCGGCTTCATCGACAGGAACGGGGTGATAACCGTCCACAAGAAGACCTGCCCCGTCGCCAACAGTCTCGCCGCCACACGCGGAGATTCCATCGTCTCCCCGAAATGGGACGCTGACGACGAGCGGCATTTCCTCGCGTCCGTGTCGCTGAACGGCATCGACAGGGTCGGGCTGCTGAATGAAATCACGAAATACATCTCCTGCGTGATGAAAGTCAATCTCCAGCGGCTCGTCTTCGAATCGAAGGATTCGGTTTTCTCCGGGGAGATGGATCTGATGGTCCACGACAAGAAGAGCCTCGAAGGCCTGCTGAAGAAGCTTTCCAGGATTGACGGAATCAAGAACGTATCGCGTAAGGATTTATGATGATGAATCAGATCCATATTACGGTCATATGCAAAGAAAGAACGGTATGAAAAGAATTTTCGGATCATTTCTCAACAGATATTTCCCGCTCCTGCCTGTCGGGATTGTGCTCGGTGCGATGATACTTCCATATTCCTGCGCCAACACCACGACCCCTCCGAGCGGAGGCCCGAAAGACACGATTCCTCCGGTCATCAGGAAAGTGAATCCTGCGGACGGAAGCGTGAACATTCCCGTGCACAAGACTAAGCTCAAGTTCACTTTCGACGAATATGTCGTCGTCAAGGACCCTGCGGCAATCTATCTCTCCCCTCCTCTGGAGAAGCGTCCGAAATACAAGATTGAGGGGAAGGGCGTGGTGGTGTCGTTCGAGAGCGACCTCGACTCCAACAGGACCTACACCCTTGACCTGACGGGGGCGATTGCCGACAACAACGAGGGGAACATGTTCCCGGGATATACGCTCGTGTTTTCGACGGGAGGCCGCATCGACTCGATGATGGTCACGGGAACCGTCCAGGACTGCAACACCCTCAAGCCGATAAAGGGGGCGACGGTGATGCTCTACAAGGACCAGGCGGACTCCGCAGTGCTTCTGAGCCGTCCGGTGGCTTCCGCGAAAACTGACGACTGGGGCTATTTCGCCATCCGCAACATTCAGGACACCGTCTATCGGATGTATGCCGTCATCGATGAAAACGGCAACAACAAATATGACCCCGACAATGAGCGGATCGCGTTCATCGACTCCCTCGTGCGGCCTGTCATGCGGGTGGCTGATTCGCTGCCGGAACTACGGAAATATGACATGAAGGATACGGCCGCCTGCATGGCGAGGAAATCCGAACACACACTGAACGTGTTCCGCGAGAAACCGTCCAAACAGATGATAGTCAACAAGGAACGTATCGGGGAGAGGACGGCGTACATCACTTTCATGGCACCGTATGCGCAGGTGGATTCAATCTGGATCAAGGGTGTTCCGAGGGAAAGGCTCATCACCCAGTTCAACCTGCAGCGGGACAGCATGGAAATATGGGTGAACGACCCGAAGACGCAGCCGGACACTTTCTTCCTGAACGTCAAGTATATGAAGACCGACTCCACCGGAGTCCTCGCCGATTTCACTGAAGTCGTGAAACTCACGAAACCCCGCAAGACCGCGGCGGCCGCACGCAAGAGTTCGACGAAGGATCTGAAGAAGGAGGATACGCTGTGCGTGTTCACGGTGGATGCCAAGCCGGAGAACATCGAGCAGTACGGATTCGTGTTCGAGTTCAGGTATCCCGTGGTGGAGACCGCCTTCGATTCGATTTCCTTCATATCCGTAAATCCACGGCAGCAGGAGAAGGCGGAAAAGTTCGACGTGGTGCAGGACAGCCTGAATCTCAGGAAATACACGCTCACCCCGAGGCTCCAGTATATGCAGGGATGGGAGTACAAGATGAAGGTCCCTCACCGCAGATTCATGGACATCAACGGTTTCCGCAACGACAGTCTCGAAGTGAAGGTCAGTCTGCCCAACGATGACAAACTCAGCACGCTGACGATGAATATGACCAATGTGCACAACAAGTACATCATCGACCTGCTGAACGAAAAGAGGGACAATGTGCTGCGCTCCTACATCATCGAGGGCGACAAGGCGCTCGTGTTCCCCTACCTCAGAGCCGGGAAATATTCGATCCGCATAACGGAGGATGTCAACCGCAACGGAATCGTCGATACCGGAGTGCTGCTTGAGCACCGCCAGCCGGAGAAAGTGCTGTTCTACAAACTTGAAGACGGGACGTATCTGCTTGACATTCCGGAGATGGCGGAAATCGAGCAGACGATAGACGTGACCGAAATGTTCAGATGATATGACTATGATTGATAATCCGGATATTTGATGATTCGGATATTATATGAAACTGATATGATTCGAAACACGATAAAGACCGGGATGAACGGGAGGACTGCGGTACAGGTTGCCGCGGTTCTGCTCGCCCTGCTTCTTTTTCCCTCCGTTCCCCTGTATGCGCAGAACTTCGACATCGACGTCGATTCTCTCGCGAGGTCACATTTCAGCGCGGACTCCCTCTCGGACGAAGTGATTGACCGGTACGACCTCAAGAGAAAGAAGATAATCAACGACTACAGCATGATCGGAGTCCAGTACGGGGTCGGGTTGAGCCGCACGCTGCTCCAGCCGGAAACCGCAAAGGAGGATATGATTTTCATGCCGTATAACATCGGTGTTCTATACACCCGATACGGGAAGATGTTCGGGTATATGCCCTATTTCGGATTCCAGGCGGGCGTGTTCTACACTCAGGAGGGTTATAAATTCCGCTATGACAGCAAGAAGAATGCTGTTCCGGTGTTTTTCGGTGCGCAATCGGCGGTGATGGATGT
>CAVEDD010000020.1:15966-19273 GCA_963614515.1 Treponemataceae bacterium
TGTGGTCGAGGTCCCGGTTCTCGCGCACTGCCACGCGGATTTCTGGAAGATGAAACTGATTCTCAATGCCGGGCTTTATGTCGGCTACAGGCTGAACATCCACAGGTATGAGCCGGACAATAGGAGCGAGGTCGAGTATGTGGTGAATCTGACCCCGGACTATCCCTATGAGTATGTATCATTTGAAAGGGAGTTCGCTGACTTCGAGAACCGTTTCGACTTCGGAATAAAGGGCGGACTCGGTTTCGCTTTCATGTTCGACCCGGTGGAGATTCACATCCAGGCGATGTACAAACATTCTTTCTCAAGCCTTTTCAAAGCGAACTATTACAGTGCCTACTATTACCGCTACTCCTACCAGCAGAACGTGATAATCTCACTCGGGCTGCATTTCCAGCTCGGAAAACGCGTGGGCAAGACGAGACAGCAGCTGCGGAAGGAGGCCAGGGCTTTCGTGACCGGGGAAACGGTTCCCGTGAGGGAAGGGACGGCTTCAGTGAGAGAGGGGACGGCTCCCGTTACGGAGACGGCAGGACAGGATACGCTTTGATTTGATTTGATTATGAAATATGCAAGCAATCCGGTGAAAGTCGGAAATGTTACGATAGGCGGCGGCGCGCCCATAGTTGTGCAGACCATGTGCAACACCCGCACGTCGGATGTGGAGGCGTCTTTTAGGCAATGCGTCTCCCTTGCGGAGGCGGGTGCGCAGATGATCCGCCTGACTGTTCCTACCCCCGCGCAGGTCGGGGCGCTGTCGGAAATCCGTTCGCGGTTCAGGGCGGCCGGGATGGAGACTCCGATTGTCGCAGACGTGCATTTCAGTTCCGAGATAGCGATAGCGGCGGCCTCCGTCGTGGAGAAGGTCCGCATCAATCCGGGGAATTTCCACCGGGATCACGAGAAGGCGCGGGAACAGTTCGCCCGGCTGGTCGGAGTCTGCAAGGAACACGGGACGGCGCTCAGAATCGGCGTGAACCACGGCTCGCTCGGCGAACGCATCACATCGCTGTACGGCAACACGGCATTCGCGATGAAGGAGGCCGCGATGGAATGGCTGCGAATGTGCCGGGACAATGACTTCGATTCCGTGGTGGTGAGTCTCAAGGCAAGCAACACTCTCGTAATGACCGAAGCCTACCGCCTTCTGGTCGATGCGATGCTTGCGGAGGATATGCGCTTCCCTCTTCATCTCGGTGTCACCGAGGCCGGAAACGGAGATGCCGGGCGCATCAAGTCCCTCGTCGGCGTTTCGTCCCTGCTTTCGGAGGGTATAGGAGACACTGTGCGGGTTTCGCTTACCGAGCCTCCTGAGAACGAACTTCCTGCCGCACAGTATCTTTCCGACCGATACGGCCGCCGGCTGCATTCATCGATGACCCGCATCACGACATCCGACGGAGGACGCAGGATTTCCGCCGTCTATGACGCCCCGTCCAGGGAGCGGCTGCTTTTCGATGCGGCCTGCGATTTCGGGAAGAGGTTGCTTGACAAGGAGATAGACTCAGTGGAGATTGGAGGAAGCTATTTTGACGCTGACGGAACTGCGGTCGGAATCACCCCGGAGTTCGGAGAATACCTTGCCGATGAACTGATGCAGGCCGCCCGCCGGCGGTTCTATCGTCCGGAATATATCGCCTGCCCGGGATGCGGCCGGACGATGTACAATCTTCAGGAGACTTTCGAAAAGGTGAAGGCGCGGACAGCGCAGCTGAACGGTATGGTGATAGCCGTGATGGGCTGCATCGTGAACGGACCGGGCGAGATGGCTGACGCCGACTGGGGCTATGTCGGAGAAGGCAGCGGCAAGGTGTCTATCTACAGGGGGAAAGAGCCTGTCCTGAGACACGTTCCGGAGGATGAGGCGGTCGACTCCCTGTTGAGAATCATAGAAGAGTCCCGGAATCAGTTGTCAGAAGGTTGACGGGCTTCTCCTTCGGAACTGTCTTGCTGAATCTTATGAACGAGAACCTTGTCGATTCTCGGACCGTCCATATCGACGACTTCGAGTGAGAAGCCTTCCCACTCGATTATCTCACCGGCCGAAGGGATATGGCCGCTTTCGCTGAGTATGAGTCCCGCGACGGTCGTGTATTCGAAGTCCTCCATCGTGTCGTCGAGAAGGTCGAAATAGGCGAGAAAATCATAAATCGGGCACTGTCCTTCAACAAGATAGCCGTTCGCTCCCGTTGTGTCCGGCTTGCCGTCGGACCCGAGTCTCGGGACAATGTAAGGGTCTCCCTCCTCATCGTCGTTCACATTGCCGACGAGAGCCTCCATAATGTCTTTCAGGGATATGAACCCGCAGAGCGCGCCGAACTCGTCGCATACGAGGGCGCGGGAGATGCGCTTCACCTTCATTTCCTCCAGAACCTT
The DNA here is from genome assembly GCA_963614515.1 of Treponemataceae bacterium. GTDB lineage: Bacteria > Bacteroidota > Bacteroidia > Bacteroidales > UBA932 > Cryptobacteroides. The sequence continues at coordinate 18,343 of CAVEDD010000020.1, forward strand.
ATAGACGGTCATATTCTCGTGGAAATAGACCGGTTCGCGCATCATCTTCTCAAGGTCGAAACCGTCCCTGCCGTAGCCGCGCAGGAAGTCCTTGATGTTCAGCACGCCGATGACGTGGTCGAGGTCATCTTCGCAGACCGGATATTCCTCGTAGATGTTCTCCTGAATCACTTCCCTCACCTGGGCCTCGGTCATCTCCTTGTCCAGCCAGACTATGTCCTGACGGGCGGTCATTATGGTGTTCACGCTGAGGTCGCCGAGGGTGAAGACTCTCTCCACGATGTCCTGCTCGACTTCCGAGACTTCCCCGTCCTCTGTGCCCTCCTGCACGAGGGATATTATCTCGTCCTCCGTAACATTGCTGTCATTATCCTTGATTCCCAGAAGTTTCGCGATTCCGGCCGTGCTTTTCGAAAGAATCCAGATGAAAGGCGACGCAATCTTGGAAAGCAGCTGCATCGGACCGGCCACAGCCTTCGCGACCTTTTCCGCCTTGCTCATTCCTATCCGTTTCGGCACGAGTTCCCCGAGAACGATGGAGAAATAGGTCACGACAATCACAATGACCGTCTTGGCCAGACCGGTCGATGTCGAGGCGGGCACCCCCCACTTTTCGAGGACTCCGCTGAGTGAGCGGGCAATCTCGTTCCCGGAGAAGATACCGGTGAGGATTCCTATCAGCGTGATGCCTATCTGGATGGTCGAAAGGAACTTGTCCGGGTCGCCGGCAAGTTTCAATGCCCGCCTCGCCTTCGCATTTCCGTCTTCAGCCTCATTCTGGAGACTGGATTTCCGTGCGGAAATCATCGCGATTTCGGACATCGAGAAAAGTCCGTTGAGAAAGATGAGAAAAAGAATTATGAATATTTCTGTCATGGTCTTCCGATATGAAGCCGGCGGCTTCCCCTCATTATTTCAGTTCGGCGATAAC
>CAVEDD010000021.1:0-18983 GCA_963614515.1 Treponemataceae bacterium
CACCAGGATATCCCGTTGCGGACGGCGGCGCCCGAAGTCTCCCCCGCGGCTCCGCCTGCGGCGGTCTCCGCCGGCGCCTTGTGCCGGCGGCAGCGTACGAAGCAGCCTGACTTGAGCCTCGACACATTGTCCGAGAGCAGAAGCAGCAGCGCCGTGACGAGCAGCGCGCCGGCGACCACGTAAACCGAGTCGAACAGACCCTCCACGAAATCCTTGAAGAACACCCCCACGATGAACACGGGAATCATGGACACGCAGATTTTCAGCACATAGTCCGTCCCGTCATTGAAGCGCGACGGATGCGCGATGTTCCTGAAAAGCCCGTCCCTGACAAAGAGCGACCTGAGCAGCCCCCAAATCTGTTTTCTGAACACGATGACCGTGCTCAGCACCGTGGCCGCGTGAACCGTGACTTCAAAAACGAGGTCGCCGCCCTGCTCAATCCCGAGCAGCTCCTTTCCTATCAGGAGATGCCCGCTGCTGCTCACCGGCAGAAATTCCGTAAGCCCTTGAAGCAGACCGAGCAATATGGCTTCAAACCACTCCATCCCTATTTCTTCCTTCCGGTTCCCATTATTGCGGCGATTTCCACGATGACGCCGGCGATTATCACAAGCGGAGCGGCGACAAGCCTCTGGAAATCAAATATCCTGTAACTGAACACCGCCGGATCGTCGCTTGCGCCCCCGCACATGAGAATATATCCCGCCGCCATCACAATAAGTCCGGCGAGCAGAAGCCTCAGCCCCTTGGGCGTCATCGCCATATTTCCCGGTTCTTTCGAATTTCTGTCCATATCCTTATTTTTCATATTCCCGTAATTCTTGTCTTTCTTATTCATACCTCCGTTTCATCCATACGCCTCAGCCGTCCGCAGAATCGTCAATAGTACAGCTCGGATTTGTCAAGCGACAGAAGCCTGTCCACCGTGAACCTCGTGCTCGCGATGCATATCAGGAGTCCGCTCGCGACGACTATCGCAATCACCTCCAGAAGCATCCCCGCATCGAAGACCGCGAACAGCTGTTCGAACTGACCCTTTATCAGAAACAGTCCGGCAATCATCATGATGATTGCGATGAAGGCCGCGAAAAGTCCCTGAAACGCGCTCTGGAGAATGAACGGGCGGCGGATGAACGCACGCGTCGCACCGACCATCTTCATCGTGTGTATCGAGAAGCGCCTGGAATAGATGCTCAGACGCACCGTGTTGTTTATCAGAACGAACGAGATGAAGAGAAGCAGGGCTATGAACACGGCGAGAAAAAGCGAAATCTTGCTCAGATTCGAGTTGAGCGCCTCCACCAGCGACTGCTGATAGACCACTTCATCCACCTCCGGCATCTTTTCGAGCGCCGTCTTCACGATGATGAGGGAATCGGGCGAGACATATTCCGGCTTCAGGGTCAGATTGACGGACGCGGGGATTGGAGAAGTCTCGAAAACCCCGAGAAAATCCTCTCCGAGCAGCTGAGCCATCTCCCTTGCGCCCTGCTCTTTGGAAATATAGGCCGAACTGCGGACGAACGGCTTTTCGTCGATGGATTTCTTGCATCTGAGGGTTGCGGACTCGCCGACGTCGCGCTTCATCATCACGCTGACCTGCATATGCTCCCGCAGATAATCCGACACGCCGCGTTCAGAAACGAGGAGGAATCCCGAGATGCCTACGAGGAGCAGCACGAGGGAGATGCTGACCACGGAGGAGAGCATGGCGCGGATGTAGCGCCGCCGCATTATCTTATTTTCGTTCAAACCCATAACCTTCTGTCAAACAGCGCACTCATATCAGAGAGACAGAACACGCAGCCGCCAAAGTTAGCGATTTTGTAAAAAATTATTGTTATCTTTGTGCAGAATTGTGTAAAATTAGCCGCCATGGGAAGTTCCACCAAGAGAATCCTGTTCGTGAATTCCGAAATATATCCGTATCTTCCGGAATCGGACATAGCGAAAATCGGAAGGTATCTGCCGCAGGGGATTCAGGAGCGGAAAAAGGAAATCCGCTCGTTCATGCCGCGTTACGGCTGCATCAACGAAAGGAAAAACCAGCTCCACGAAGTCATACGTCTTTCCGGGATGAACATCATCATCAACGAGGTGGACAGACCTCTCGTCATAAAGGTGGCATCCATTTCCGCAGCCCGCATGCAGGTCTATTTCATTGACAACGAGGATTATTTCCACCGCAGACAGGCCTTTGCGGACGAGAACGGGACACTGTTCCCCGACAGCGATGAAAGAGCCATCTTCTTCGCCCGGGGCGTGCTCGAGACGGTGAAGAAACTGCGCTGGGCGCCGGACGTGATCCATTGCCACGGATGGATTTCCCACATACTCCCGCTCTATCTCAAGAAAGCGTACATCGACGACCCGATATTCTCCGGAAGCAAGGTCGTGACATCCCTTTACGGAGACACGCCGCAGGAGCCTTTCTCTTCCGGATTCCGAGAACTTGTCAGATTCGGGAACGTGACCGATGCGGATACTGAACTTCTCGCCGAGCCGAGCGGCATAAACCTTGCAAAACTCGCCGTCCGTCATTCCGACGGAGTCATAATGGGCGCGGAAAACGTTCCGTCCGAACTCCGGGATTTCTGTGCGGCCGAGGGGCTTCCCGCAATTCCCTTTGATGCGGACTCGTTCACGGACGGCTCGTACATTGACGCATATAACAGTTTTTACGACAGCCTGTAATGGAATTTTCAAGAAAATCGGCACTCGTCTGCGCCGGGATGGCCGCAGCACTTTGCGGAGTCTCCTGCATCAGCGTGGACGACACTCTCGGACAGGACTACATCCCCGACTCGCATATATGGCAGGTGGAAACGGTGAAGTTCGACCTTGCGGACATTGAAATGCAGCCTTCCACCGAACTCGGAGGCTACAGCTCGCGGCGGCTCAGCGTCGGCGGAGTCTTCGACGGAGAACTCGGATGGAGCGAGCGTGAAGCCGCTTTCGCCCTGATTCCCATCGCCGACACCGCGGATTTCACGATGGGGGAGAATCCGGAATTCGTGTCGTTCCATTTCGCCCTCGCCAAGGACACCGTCTCAGTGCGCGATGAGAACCAGGAGCATATAATCCAGAACATCAGGGTCTATGAACTGAAGAAACCGCTTGACGAGGACATCCTGTACGCCGGGGATTCTTATCCGGGGCTTTATGAGGCGGCTGACGGAGTCGTCACGGAGGGCATACCGACCTACAACGGCGGAGACTCGCTCTCGTTCAATTTCACCCGCGCATTCGGAGAAAAATATATCAAGGCGCTTCAGGAGATGCAGCTCGACTCCGTGAGCAACTATATCAAGAAACTCCCCGGAATCTGCATCACGGCCGACAGATCCGCATCGGGAAGCGGGCGCATAAACATGTTCAAGGTGGCGGTGAGCGTCAACGACTACAACTACCTCACCGGCAACTACGCGGAGCTCAAGTTCCGCTCGACTTTCGACGACCGGGGAGTGATTGACACCTCGCTCGTGTTCATGGCGGGAGCGGCGGACTTCATCGGTTCAAGCAGCAGCTCGCTTCCGACACAATATTCATTCAATTTATGCAAAAGCGAGGGTCGGATTGCGGGGGCGGCGGCCGGAGACGAGATTTACGTCGAGGGAGGATGCGGACTCAAGCCGGTCATCCGCGCCAAAAGCCTGAGGGAGGCGGCGATGGACGCAATCGGAAAATATATCGCCGGATTCGATGAAAGCATGACAGAGGAGGAGAAAGTCAATCTCCTTTCTTCAGTGGTCATCAACAGGGCGACGATAAAACTCCCGTACGAGACCTCGGCCGATTTCAGCGAGGTCGCACATTATCCGATGATTCTCAGCCCGACCTGCCGGCTTGTCGGAAGCCGCACCGTGACGACCGACGAAGGCAGCAAGACACAGGAAGTCATCTCATACGCCGGACTCACGGACGCGAGCGTCTCAAGCGAGAATCAGGGTGACATCAACCGTTCTCTCGACTGCTACCACCCGGATGTGAGCCATCACGTCCAGGAACTTCTCAGGCTGACCCGGAAAGACGGGGAGAAAGACGAGGACTACGCGACGCGCATGTCCCAGTATGACATCTGGATGCTAATCGTGCACAGCGAGACGAACGAGACGTCATCGTCTTCAAGCTCCTCCTACAACGACTATCTGAGCGCGCTCGCCTACAGCTCCTACTACAACAGCCTGTACAACGGCTACGGTTACGGAAGTTACGGCTACGGAAGCTACGGCTACAGCAGCTACTACAACAACTACTACAATTACATGATGATGGCGGCCTACGCCTCTCAGTCCAGCAGCACGTCCACGAGCACGTCCACGGAGCTTGACAAGGACCGTTACTACAGCTGCAAACTTTATGGCCCGACCGCTCCGGAAGAGGACAAGCGTCCGTCGATGACCCTCACATTCTCCTTCCCGAAGGTTTCCGAATAGCCCGAAGGTTTCCGAATAGAGGGACGCCGCGTTACGCCCCCTCCCCTGGCCTCACAGCGTAATAAAACGAAAGAGGGATGACTGATTGAGCCATCCCTCTTTCGTTTTATTACGCTTGAAACTACTTCTCCGCCACTTTCTTCTCCACATAGGCGATTGCATCTGCAACTGTGGCAATCTTGCCCTCCGCCTCATCGTCCGGCTCAAGACCGAACTTGTTTTCAAGAGCCATGATAAGATCGACGCTGTCAAGTGAGTCTGCGCCGAGATCATTGGTGAAGTTTGCACTGTCGGTAACCTCTGACGGTTCAACGCCGAGTTTCTCAACGATTATCGCTTTTACTTCTTCTGCAATTGTGGACATAACTGTAATTTTTAAGTTATTATTTTATTTATGTTTTTTCGTCTGTTCCCTGCAATCCCCGTCAATAAACCCAAGCGGGAAATCTCCGGTAAAATCCGGACAAAGTTATTAAAAATTTTCTTAAATTGCAAAAACGACTCTCAAACGCCCTGGAATGGAGGTCGGGAGAAAACACTAAATTTGCGGGGATATTTCGGAACATATGGACATATCTGAAAAAAAATTGACGGTTCGGGAAAAGATTGCGCTGTTTCCGCATCAGCCGGGGGTATATCGCTACTACGACGCGGACGGGGCTGTAATCTATGTCGGAAAGGCGAAGGACCTGCACAAACGTGTGGCGCAGTATTTCGTGCCGCCGGAGAGGCTCACGCGCAAGACTGCCGTGATGGTGTCGAAGATTGCCGACGCCCAGTATTCGGTTGTGGAGACGGAGGCGGACGCGCTGCTGCTGGAGAACAACCTCATAAAACAGTATAAACCGAAATACAACATACTCCTCAAGGACTCGAAGACCTATCCGTGGATATGCGTGAGCAACGATGAGTTTCCGAAAGTCTTTCTCACGCGAAGGCTCGTCAAGGACGGGTCACGCTATTTCGGACCCTATTCGAGCGTGATGCACGCAAGGACTCTTGTCGATCTGTTCCACGACATCCACCCGATACGGACCTGCAACAACAAGATCACTTCGGAATCCATCCTCCGGGGCAGGACGCGCCCGTGCCTGAACTTCCACATAGGGAAATGCCGGGGGTGCTGCTGCGGGGGGATTTCACAGAAGGAATACGCCGACAACATCGAAGAGATAGTGAGGCTTCTGAAAGGAGGCGGGCGGGAGATGATTGCGCACTACCGGAAACTGATGGAAGAGGCGGCAGAGAGGATGGATTTCGAAGCGGCGCAGGAGTATAAGCTGAAGATGCAGGCTCTGGACAAGCATTATAGCAAGTCACTAATCCAAAGCGCGATGCAGGGAAGTTACGATGTGTTCTCGCTCGTGATTGACCCGGGAGAAGCCTTCGGCAATTTCATGAGGGTCGTGGACGGGGCCGTCGTGCAGTCGCTGAACCTCGGATTCAAGATGAACATCGAGGAGGAGCAGGAGACCGTGCTCGGGACATTCATCGGGGAGATTGAGTCGAAGTTCGGGCAGCTGTCGCACGAGGTCATAGTGCCGTTCCTGCCGGATGTGGAGCTTGACGGGGTGGAATTCCGGATTCCGGTGCGCGGGGACAAGCTGGCGCTGCTGGAGCTGAGCGCAAAGAACGCCAAAGAGATGAGGTTCAACGCGATGAAGCAGCGCGAGCACACCGACCCCGACAATTTCCGGATGAAGGTCATGGAAGAGCTCCGAGACGCGCTCGGGATGAAGGAACTGCCACGACATATCGAGTGTTTCGACAATTCGAACATCCAGGGGACGAATCCGGTGGCATCCTGCACGGTATTCAGGGACGCGGCGCCGGCAAAGAAGGACTACAGGCACTTCAAAATCAAGACTGTGGTGGGGGCGAACGACTTCGCGTCAATGAAGGAGGTGGTGAACCGCAGATATTCAAGGATGCTCGCCGAAGCTCCGGACGACCTCCCGCAGCTGATTGTGATTGACGGCGGCAAGGGGCAGCTCTCCTCCGCCTACGAAGCCCTTTATGAACTGGGGCTCACGGACAGACTCACGGTCATAGGGCTGGCGAAGCGTCTCGAAGAAGTCATCCGTGTCGGAGACCCCTATCCCCTGTTCCTCGACATGAACTCGCAGGCATCCAAGGTTCTGCGTCAGATTCGCGACGAGGCGCACCGCTTCGGCATCACTTTCCACCGCAAGCTCCGCAGCAAGGCCCAGGTCGAGTCCGCCCTCAGCAAAATCCCCGGCATCGGTCCGAAGACCGAACAGCGGCTCATCCTGCACTTCGGCTCAATAGCCCGCATCGCCGCCGCCCCTGAAAGCGACATCGCCGCCCTCGTCGGCCCGGCTCTCGCCGCCAAGGTCAAGTCCGCCCTCGGCTGAGGCTCTGAGACAGACACAAAGAAGCCGGCCCTTGGGGCCGGCTTCCTGCTTTATCAATGTCGGTACAACTACCTTGCTTCCCTGCGGTCGCGACGGTCACGACGGTCTCCGCGACGGTCACCGCGGCGGTCTCCCCTGCGGTCGCCTCCACGGCTGGAACCGCCCTGAGCCTGCTGCGCTGCGATGCCTGCGTTAGGAGAAAGGTCTCTCTTGCCATAGACCTCACCGTTGCAGATCCAGACTTTCACTCCGAGAACGCCCACCTTGGTGTGAGCCTCCGCGAGCGCGTAGTCGATGTCCGCACGGAAAGTGTGGAGCGGTGTACGGCCTTCCTTGATCATCTCGCTTCTCGCCATCTCGGCGCCGCCTACACGGCCGCTGATCTGAACCTTGATGCCCTCTGCTCCGACACGCATGGTGGAGGCGATGGCCATCTTGATTGCACGGCGGTAGGAAACACGGCCCTCAATCTGGCGTGCGATTGAATCCGCCACGATGTGCGCGTCAACCTCCGGCTTCTTCACCTCATAGATGTTAATCTGGACATCCTTTGAAGTCACCTTCTTGAGCTCTTCCTTGAGCTGGTCGACGGCTGAACCGCCCTTTCCGATGATGACACCCGGTCTTGCCGCGTGGATTGTCACGGTGATGAGCTTGAGAGTGCGCTCAATCACAATCTTTGAAAGGCTTGCCTTCGCGAGACGGCTCTCAAGATATTTGCGGATTTTGTAGTCCTCCGCGATTTTCTCCGCATAGTTACCACCACACCAGTTAGAGTCCCAACCACGGGTGATACCGATTCTGTTGCTGATAGGATTTGTTTTCTGTCCCATATTCTTATTCCTCCACTGATGTTGATGGTTTCTTGACGTCAAGAATCACAGTGATGTGGTTGGAACGCTTGCGGATCCTGCCGGCCCTTCCCTGCGGGCAAGGACGGATTCTCTTGAGTGTGCGGCCTTCATCGACCATGATGGTCTTGATGTAAACATTACCGTTGTCGAGTTCCTTCGTGTCCTCCGGATTCTTCGCCTCCCAGTTTGCGATGGCGCTGCGTACGAGCGTCTGAAGCGTGACTGAAGCGTGTTTCTTGGAGAATTTGAGGATGTCGAGGGCGCGGTTCACTTCAACGCCGCGGATGATGTCTGCAACGAGACGCATCTTGCGCGGAGATGTAGGAACGTCATTCGCCTTCGCGATGGCTGTCTGCCTCTTTATTTCTTTCTGCCTCTCGGCCATTTGTCTTTTACGAGCTCCCATAATTACTTTCTCATTTAAAATTATTTACGATTGCCCGAGTGGCCTCTGAATGTTCTGGTAGGCGCGAACTCCCCGAGTTTGTGTCCGACCATGTTTTCAGTGACATAAACAGGAATAAACTTATTTCCGTTATGAACTGCGATGGTGTGACCGACGAAATCAGGAGAGATCATACTTGCACGTGACCAAGTCTTGACAACCTCTTTCTTCATGCTACCCTCATTCATAGCAAGAATTCTCTTTTCAAGGGCTTCCTGAATATAAGGACCTTTTCTTAATGAACGACTCATAATCTCTTAAGTTTTATTCCGTTATTTTTTCCTTCTCTCAATAATGAACTTGTTTGAAGTAGCCTTAGGATTACGTGTCTTGTAGCCCTTTGCCGGCATGCCCTTGCGTGAACGCGGATGTCCACCGGATGCACGGCCTTCACCACCACCCATAGGGTGATCGACAGGGTTCATGACTACGCCGCGGTTGCGTGGACGACGGCCGAGCCATCTTCTGCGTCCCGCCTTTCCGTGCGACTCCAAATTGTGATCCGGATTTGACACTGTTCCGACAGTAGCACGGCAGGTGCAGAGCACCATTCTGGTCTCGCCTGAAGGGAGACGGAGGATGGCGTAGTTGCCCTCACGCGCTGCGAGCTGGGCGTAAGTTCCGGCGGAACGCGCCATTGCGGCGCCCTGACCCGGGCGAAGCTCGATGTTGTGAACAAGCGTACCTAACGGAATTTCCCCGAGAGGGAGAGCGTTGCCGACCTCGGGAGCGACTCCCGGACCGGAAACGATGACCTGACCTACCTTGAGTCCGTTCGGAGCGATGATGTACTTCTTCACTCCGTCCTCGTACTGCACGAGCGCGATGCGCGCGCTGCGGTTCGGGTCATATTCGATTGTCATGACTGTAGCCTTGCAGTCGTCCTTCGCGCGGAGGAAGTCGATTACACGGTACATCTTCTTGTGACCGCCGCCGATGTAGCGCATGGTCATCTTTCCCTGATTGTTGCGTCCGCCGGAGCTCTTGAGAGGTTCGAGGAGTGATTTCTCAGGTTTCTTGCAGGTAATGTCGTCAAACGCGCTGATTACCTTGTTTCTCTGTCCCGGAGTTACCGGTTTGAATTTTCTTACTGCCATAACCGTTTCCTCCTTAGATGTTGCTGTAGAAATCAATCTTGTCCTCGCCGGCGAGGGTCACGATAGCTTTCTTGAAGTGGTTCATACGGCCACGGAGCATACCGGCCTTTGTGTAGCGGGATTTCTTCTTTCCGTGATAGTTGATGGTGTTCACATCAGCGACTGTCACGTTGTAGGCCTGCTCTACGGCAGCCTTGATCTGAAGTTTGTTGGCCTCACGATCGACGATGAAGCCGTAGCGGTTCAACTTTTCGCCCAGAACCGTCATCTTTTCAGTTACTATTGGCTTAATTAAAATTCCCATCTCTTTTTAGCGTTTGATCCTTGCGGCGAGAATGTCCTGTACGCCATCGACGAGCACCAGCGAATTTGAATTCATAATCGCGTAGGTGTTGATTTCGTCGATGGTGGTGACGTTCACTTCAGGAAGGTTACGTGATGAAAGGTAAATGTTGTCGGAGTTCGAAGGAAGCACGAAGAGCACTTTCCTGTCGCCGGCCTTGATGTTGCCGAGAATCTTGATGAACTCCTTTGTCTTCGGCGCGTCCATCGTGAACGGCTCCACGATGACAATCGCATTCTCCTGAGCCTTGTATGAAAGGGCTGAGAAACGTGCGAGCTGCTTGAGCTTCTTGTTGAGCTTGAAGCCGTAGAAGTGAGGCTTCGGACCGAAGACGCGGCCACCGCCCACATAGATGTTCGCCTTCAAGCTGCCGTGACGCGCACCGCCTGAACCTTTCTGACGGATGAGCTTTCTTGTACTGTAGGCGACCTCGCTGCGATCCTTCGTCTTGGCATTGCCGTGACGCTGGTTTGCGAGATACTGCTTGACGTCAAGGTAAATCGCGTGATCGTTCGGAGTGATGCCGAAGATCTCGTCGTTGAGGACCACCTTCTTTCCGGATTCTGTTCCGTCAATCTTAATTACTGATAATTCCATAGCTTAGTCCTCCAAAATTACATAAGAACCCTTGGCTCCCGGTACGGAACCCTTGACTACGATGAGATTGTTCTCAGGGATGAGCTTGATCACCTGAAGGTTGAACACCTTGACCCTCTCGTCGCCCATGTGACCTGCCATACGCATTCCAGGGAACACGCGTGAAGGCCATGAACATGCACCGAGAGAACCCGGGTGACGGAGACGGTTGTGCTGACCGTGTGTGGTGCCGCCGACTCCCGCGAAGCCGTGACGCTTCACGACTCCCTGGAATCCCTTACCCTTTGATGTTCCGACGACATCGACGAATGATGTGTCCGCGAAGACATCAGTCAGCGTGAGAGTGTCGCCGAGCTTGAGATCCTGAGCGAAATCCGCCTTGAACTCGACGAGCTTGCGCTTAGGGGTGGTTCCTGCCTTTTCAAAGTGCCCCTTTAGAGGCTTGCTGGCATGTTTCTCTGAGATTTCGTCATAGGCAAGCTGTACAGCGGCATAACCATCTTTCTCTACTGTACGGATTTGCGTGACAACACATGGACCAGCCTCAATGACGGTGCATGGAAGATTTTTTCCATCAGCACCGAAAACGGAAGTCATTCCGATTTTCTTTCCAATTAATCCAGGCATTGGTTGATTAATTAATTGATTATAAATACATTAAACTCCGCAAAGCCATTTTGCGGGCTGCAAATATACGATTAAATTTTTATTTCTCAATGGATTACGCGAAATTTTGAAGATTTTGCAATATCCCGCGCAGCGGCAATCCTCCGGGAATCATTCAGGAACGCCGTCTTCCACGATTCAGGAACGCCGTCTTTTCATAAGCCGTATGGCCGCAAGCACAATCCTGTCGAACGGCACGGCCGAGGAGATGCCGCGCAGACCGAGGGCGAACAGCCGCGCAGCGGTGCAGGATTCGCGCATATCCTTGAGGCTGCCAAGCACTTCCTTTTTCTTGGCGGCCGACTTTTCCGCAGCCGTGCGGCAGACTCTTTCGAGGGAATCTATGTCCCTGATTCCGGAATATTTCATTTCCCACCTCCCTCTTCGTCTCCGAAGAACAATCCGATGAACATCCTCACAAGTCCGTTCAGGAAAAGTTTCTTTCTCAAAAGGAACAGCACCAGCATCACGAGAAGGAAGAATCCGGCGACGATGAACGCTCCGGCCGCATAGTTCCCGAGAAGCTTCCCTATCAGAAGCACCCCACCGAAAGCAAGCGCCATGAGCACTATGCCCCCGAGGGTCAGAAACAGTATGGACAGGAGCAGCTTGTTCAGCGTGACAGAAAGCCCCCTGGCGGTCCGGAGCTTCAAATCGTCAATCTTCATATTGACATATTCCGCAGTTCCGGAAGCCAGCTCCTCTGCGGATTTGATGAAAGGACTATCCATTGACGTTCAAATTATTGCACGATGTTTACGCAATCTCGATGTTTCTCCCCTCTTTCTCCTCGGCGTTCCGTCCGTCTCCGGACTCCCCGCGCGTCTCCGCGAGAGCCTCCTCAAGCGAGTCCAAGGCATCCTGAACCGCATCGCATCCGCCTCTGGCGGCATCTTTCATCCTGCGGCGTGTGACCTCACCCCTTTCCGGAGCGAAAGCGAGTCCGAACGCGGCGCCCACAGCCGCACCGGCCAAAAATGCCAGAAAAGAATCACTTTTCATAACTAATTGTATAACAGATTGTTTCTATATCATATTGAACTCGTGCCCGATTGAACACCGCGTCAGATTGAAGTCTCGAACTCCTTGAGGAAGCGGAGGTCGTTCTCGAAGTAGTTGCGGAGGTCCTTGACCTGCCATTTGAGCATTGCTATGCGCTCCACGCCCATTCCGAAGGCGAAGCCGCTGTACTTCCCGCTGTCGATGCCGGAGGCTTCAAGCACGTTCGGATCGACCATTCCGCAGCCGAGGATTTCGAGCCAGCCCGTGCCCTTGCAGATGTTGCAGCCCTTGCCGTGGCAGATGTTGCAGCTCACGTCAACCTCTGCGGAAGGCTCCGTGAACGGGAAATAGGACGGGCGCATACGGATTTTCGTCTCCGGGCCGAACATCTCGCGTGCGAAGAGGAGGATGGCCTGCTTCATGTCGGCGAAGGTCACTCCCTCATCTATATAGAGTCCCTCGACCTGATGGAAGATGCAGTGGGCACGGGCGGAGATGGCCTCATTGCGGAAAACGCGGCCCGGGCAGACTATGCGGATAGGGAGTGGCAGCTTCTCCATCGCACGGACCTGAACTGATGAGGTGTGGGTGCGGAGAAGTACCGGATTGTGCCCGGAAGTCACGAAGAACGTGTCCTGCATGTCGCGTGCGGGATGCTCCGGAGGGAAGTTCAGCGCCTCGAAGACGTGCCAGTCATCCTCGATTTCAGGGCCTTCGGCGACATCGTAGCCGAACTTGCGGAAAATCTCGACGATTTCCTCCCTTACGATTGAAACCGGATGTCGCGAGCCGAGAGCGACCGGATCGCCAGGAAGGGTGCAGTCGAAAGACGGGCCGGATGCGGTCTGCTGCGACGATGCGGCTTCCTTGAGCTCCTCAATCTTCGCCGTGGCAGCCTGTTTGAGCTGGTTCAGCTTCTGCCCGAATTCACGCTTCATTTCCGGAGCGACCCCCCGGAATTCATCGAAAAGCTGGGTGATTTCGCCCTTCTTTCCGAGAAGGCGCACTCTCGCCGCCTCGATTTCCTGTTCTTTCAGACCCTTGAGACCCTCTATCTCCGAGAGTATCGCATCAATCTTCTCTTTCATGACCTGTATTACTTATTCTAATCCTGATTCCTATTCCGTATGACACCATTCATATCATATGACATATTCATATGACATATTCATATGCCGCAAACGACATCAACCCGCAAATATAATGATTTTTTCGCCAACCGGCGCATCAAGTAATCCTTAAACGCTTATCAAGTGACGCCGAAGTGATGTAATGCCGGCTTGTTTTCACGGACCGCCCGGCGCTTGCCAAATGACGGAATGTTTCTTAACTTTGCGCCCATGATACTTGGAGCATTCGATTTCCTGAATTTTTCGTTCACGGACCTTCTGGACATTTTCCTGATCGCCCTCGTGATTTTCTATGCATTCAAGTCCATCCGGGGAACGTCCGCGATGAACATACTCATCGCCATCATCACCCTGTTCTTCGCCAAGGTCATTGTCTCGGCCCTCGGGATGAAGATGATGACCGAACTTCTGTCCGTCATACTCGATGTCGGTTCGCTGGCGCTGATTGTCATCTTCCAGCCTGAAATCCGCCGCTTCCTGATGCATTTCGGCCAGAAATATATGATAGGCAAGAAAGGAGGCCGTCTTCTGCGCCGGATTTTTGACAGGAGCGGAGGCAACCCCGCCGCAAGCGGAGACACGGTGAAGGAAATCGCCGAGGCCTGCAATTCCATGTCGGAGACAAAGACCGGAGCGCTGATTGTGATTCCCGGAATGTCATCCCTGGAATCCATAATCGAGACCGGTGACAGAATCGACGCAATCGTGAACCGCCGTCTGCTGATGAACCTCTTCTTCAAGAACTCTCCGCTGCACGACGGCGCCGTGATAATCAGCGGGAACCGCGTGGAGGCGGCCAGATGCACGCTCCCGATAAGCGAACGCGACCTCCCGCCGCAGTTCGGAATGAGACACAAGGCCGCAGCCGGGGTGTCCGAGACCACTGATGCGTCCGTGGTGGTGGTTTCGGAGGAGACCGGGAACATAACCTTCTTCAGGGACGGCAGCTACACCCGAATAAACAATCTCAACGAACTCAAGCTGCTGCTGAGCGAGGCGATGAAATGATCCGAGGAGGACAGACGATGGAGGAAGAAAAGGATTTCTTGAACGACGACGCATTCTGCGCACGGCTTGAGCAGAAGATAGGGTTCGACAGGATAAGGGAGACGATTGCGGCGAAATGTTCGACGGAATATGCCGCAGGACGCGCCGCAGACGAGAAATTTTCAAATTCTCCGTCAGAAATCAGGAAGCGTCTGTGCCTCACTGACGAGATGAGGCTGATAATGATGTTCGAGGAGAGTTTCCCGACAAACGGATATATCGATTCCATAGGTTTTCTCCGCCCCCTCGAAAAGTCGTCCATATCCATAGACCTTCTTTCCCTGCGCAAACTCAGGACGATTCTCGACACCCTCCGCAAACTTACGGCGTTCTTCGATGACGTGAAAGACGGGGTGTATCCGAACCTCAAGCGGATGGCCGGCGGAATAATGAATTTCTCCGAAGTACAGCGGCGCATAGACGGGATTCTCGACAAATACTCGGAAGTCAGGGACACCGCGTCCGATGAACTCTACGCCATACGCAAATCCCTGAGGGACAAGGAGGGAAGCATATCGAAGAGGATAAGCCTCATCCTCAGGAAGGCGAAGGAGGAGGGGCTTGTGGACGGAGACGCGGCGGTGACCGTGCGTGACGGGAAAATGCTCGTTCCGGTGCAGACTGCGAACAAGAAGAAGCTGTCAGGATTCGTCTATGACGAGTCGGCGTCGGGGAAGACCACCTACATCGAGCCTGCGGAAGTCGTCGAACTCGACAACGAGATACGCGAGCTGAAATTCGCCGAACAGCGGGAAATCGTCCGCATACTCTATGATTTCACGGAATTTCTGCGCCCGTATATCCCCGAACTCATCGAAGCTTCGATATTTCTCGGAGAAATCGATTTTCTGATGGCGAAGGCTCAGACCGCACTGGATTTCGTCTGCGGGATGCCCGTGGTGTCGGAAGACGGGGAGCTGAGTCTGCGGAAGGCGCGCCACCCGCTGCTGGAGAAGAACCTGAAAAAAGAGGGCAGGCAGATCGTGCCGCTCAGCGCGAGCCTCACCCCGGAGAAGCACATACTGCTGATTTCAGGACCGAACGCAGGAGGCAAATCCGTCTGTCTCAAGACTTTCGGACTTCTGCAATATATGTTTCAATGGGGTATGCTCATTCCGACATCCGAAACATCGGAACTGATGGTTTTCGACCGGATTATGGTGAGCATCGGAGACGACCAGTCCATCGACAACGACCTCAGCACCTACAGCTCTTTCCTCGCCGACATGAAGATGATGCTCGCCCGTGCGGATTCGAAAACCCTCGTGCTCATCGACGAGTTCGGAAGCGGGACGGAACCGGCGGCCGGAGGGGCCATCGCGGAGGCCATTCTCGCGGAATTCGACCGCAGAGGAGTCTATGGCGTGATTACCACCCACTACACCAATCTTAAGTTCTATGCTTCAGGACAGACCGGGGTCATCAACGGGGCGATGATGTTCGATGCGAAGAACATCCTGCCGCTGTTCAAACTTGAAGTCGGGCTGCCGGGCAATTCGTTCGCCTTTGAACTCGCCCGCAAGATGGGGCTGCCCGAGAAGATTGTCAAGGATGCGGAGACAAGGGCTGGAGAGGAATATGTGGACATTGAGCGCAACCTTCGCCGCATCGCCCGCAACCGGAAGGTTCTGGACGAAAAACTGGAACGCATAAAGAACACGGACAAGACTCTGGAGAACATCACCGACCGCTACCAGAAGGAGCTCCAGAACATAAAGCAGCTGAAGAAAGACGTGCTCGACCAGGCGCACCGGGAGGCGGAGGAGATTGTGAAGGGGGCCAACCGTCAGGTGGAGAACACGATACGCACAATCAGGGAGAAACAGGCGCAGAAGGAGAGCACGCAGGAGGCCCGCAAGGATCTGCAGAATTTCATGTCCCTGCTCGCGGCGAAGAAGGAACAGGAACAGAAGGAGAAGGACGACTACATAGAGAAGAAGATACGCCAGATAGACGAGAGGCGCTCGCGCCGTGCGGCAAGAGCCGCCGAACGGGCCGGCGGGGCGGAAAAGGATCGGCTCATCAGGGAGGCCGAGGAGAAGGCGCGTCAGGACGCGTTCCGCAATGCTCCGCTCAAGCCGGGGGAGAAAGTCCGCGTGAAGGACAACGGGCTTGTCGGCGAGGTTACGCGGGTTTCCGCCAAGGCGGTTTTCGTGAACATAGGCAACATCTCATCGAAGATTCCGCAGGACAAGGTGGAGCGCATCACCTCGAACGAGTACAAGGAGGCCACCCGCAGCGAAAACCGCAATGTCTCAAAGGTGAAGTTCGACTCGTCGATTGCCGAGCGCAAGCTGAACTTCTCCCCGGAGCTTGACATACGCGGTGAAAGGGTCGGAGAGGCGGTCGAGAAAGTCATGCACTATGTCGATGACGCGCTGATGCTCTCGGTCCCGTCCGTCCGCATCATCACGGGCAAGGGGACGGGGGCTCTGCGGGAGGAAGTGCAGAAACTGCTCCGCACGATTCCGGGAGTCGCATCGGTCAGGGACGAGCACATACAGTTCGGCGGGACAGGGGTCACGATTGTGACATTTGACTGAGCAGCCGCAGTTCGGCTTGGCCGGCGTCAAGCCGTTGATTGTCAGGATGCCGGCTGATGAAGATTTGTGAAGTAAATGTAAAAAACGGGATTTGTGATGGACAGCAGACAGACGACCGGAAAGTTCGGAGAGGATATGGCGGCGGACTATCTCGAGGGGAAAGGGTTCTCGATTCTCGCACGGAACTGGCGAAGCGGGCATTACGAGCTTGACATCGTGGCTCTTGACGGGGACGGCATCCATTTTGTCGAAGTCCGCACGCGCATAAATCCGGAAATCCTCCCGCAGGAGACGGTCAAGTCGCCGAAACAGCGCAAAGTCGTCGAAGCGGCGAAGCGCTTCCTCAAGGAAGAGGCCTACCGGAATTTTTCGGATTTCGAGGCGTTTTTCGACGTTGTCGGCGTGACTGTTGCAGGTGAAGGCTCAGTATTGGAATACATCCCGCAGGCGTTCATCCCGATGTACCGGTAGCCGGCATGATATAAACCCAAAAGATATTCAAAAAAGTTTTGAATGAATAAAGATAATTCATATTGCGTAATAATGGCCGGAGGCTACGGCCAGCGTCTGTGGCCTGTCAGCCGGAGCAACCGTCCCAAACAGTTCCTCGACCTGGCGTATCTCGGCAAAAGCCTGATTCGCCACAGCTATGAACGCTTTCTGGATTTCATTCCCGCACAGAATGTGATTGTGGTGACATCTTCCCGATTCGCGGACACCGTGCGGGAACAGATTCCGGAGCTCCCGGCGGAGAACCTGCTTCTTGAACCATACACCCGGAACACGGCTCCGTGCATAGCCTACGCGACATACACGATTTTCAAGAGGAATCCGGACGCGAACATAATCTTCTCGCCGTCGGACAACTACATTTCCGACCCGGACGTATTCAAGAAACTCGCCGGCAGGGCGCTCGAATTCGTCGAGAGCGCGGATGTGCTCATCACGCTCGGCATAGTTCCGAACCGTCCAGACAGCAACTACGGCTACATCCAGGTCGCCGGAGGCAAGGGGAACATAAGCATAGGTTCTCCGGTCAAGGTCAAGACATTCACCGAGAAGCCGGACAGGGAACTGGCCAAAGTTTTCGTGGACAGCGGGGAGTTTCTCTGGAACTCGGGGATGTTCGTCGCACACGCAGCGGGGCTGAAAGACGAGATGGAAACCAACAGCCCGGAAGTGACCGCCCTGTTCAAGGGCTGGGAGAAGCTCCTCGGGACGGCTCAGGAGAAAGTGTTCATCGAAAGGGTCTATACGGACTGCCCGTGGACTTCGTTCGACTACGGTCTGCTCGAGCGCACGGACAACGCGTGGATTATGCCGTGTGATTTCAACTGGATTGACATCGGCAACTGGGCCTCCGTCTATGACTACACCCCCGGCAAGGACGAAGGCGGCAATGTCGTTTTCGACAACCCGAGACTTCTTCAGAACTGCCGCCGGGTTCTCGCCCTGAGCACGGACAAGAACAAGCTGCTTGCGGTCAAGGGGCTTTCGGATTACATCGTGATTGACACCGAGGACGTGCTGCTCATCTGCCCGAAGAACGACGGCAAGGTGAAGGAGATTCTTTCCGCGCTGGCGATGCCGGAATACGAGAGGTATAGATAACAGAAAAGCCGGCCCTGCGGTCGGCTTTTTTCTGGTTCAGAGGACGTTACTCGGCGGTCTTGTCCATCACGCAGCGGACTGCCGCCCCAATCTTATAGGAAAGCTTCGATCCGTTCGCTGTTCCATTGTTTGCCATCGGCATAATGCCGAGGAACTGGACATTCTTGACACCGGAATTAGGATCATTGGCTGTTTTGTATGTGAATGTTCCGGCATAAGTCGAGCCATGAATATATCCAGATGAAATCACATCAGGATTTGCTGCGAGCCATCCCATAAGAGTGGCGGATGTTATCGTGTTGTCTTTCACTTGTACGGCACCGTAAGCGGCGATGTTGAAGCCGTCTGCGTTAAGCTTCTCAATGGATGAATTGTTCTGGTTCGCATCATAATACGGAGCCTTATCATTGAGTTCAAACGGAGAAACGGCTTTCCCGACAAGCCCCAGGATGTCATCAGCCGTAGGGATGTGCCATCCCTTAGGACATATTCCCTGCGTCCCTTCGAGCTTCTTGGCTTCGTCTTCTGTCTTTATTGAATTTACGGCAAGACCGAAAGCCGTTTCTGCCTGATAAAGGTATCCGGATGCCTTGATGTCATTCTCGTCTGTCGTAAATTCGACCTTCGTGTGGTCTGCAGCGAGTTTGACCGGGTAATATACACCGGCAGCGACATTGTTCAAGTCATTGCTTGGAGTGATTCCCTCCGGGACATAACGGAGGTTCTCGGCCATCCAGTAATTGCCGTCCTCGAGATAGACAACCTTGTAGGTGTTTCCGGCGGCGTCGGTTACGGACGGAGCCTGCACCTTGAATACCGGGAACGTGTACTTGA
>CAVEDD010000022.1:0-18733 GCA_963614515.1 Treponemataceae bacterium
ACTGGCCGGTGGAGGCGAGGTTGTAAATCTGCGCGGTCTTGTCCACATAGACAAATCCGCCTGTTCTGATCTTTTCAAAACTCTGTATTCCAATCGGGTATAGCATACGGCCGTTGTTTTTGACATCCGGCACAAAAGTAATAAAATTGTGCTGATAATGAAAGTTCGACAAAGGAGAAAGTCATCGGGCGCGATTGACTGGGGAGGAAACAATGGGGAACTCCGGAGAATCCGGAGAACGATGTTTCAATGCAGACTCAGCCAAAATCAAAGGAGGGTGACCAAAAAGTGTTTTGTTCACCCTCCTTCGCTTGTCAAGACATATCCGTGGAGACCGTCTTGCGTTCAGACCTTGCCCTTAGAACATCTCAGGGTCGGAGCTGCCGCCCTCGTTGCTTTGAGGGGCGTCGTAGCCTTCCTTCGGAGCGTCCTGGTCGTAGCGCGGACGGCGGTCGTCGCGGCGAGGTCCGCGGTCTCCCCTGCGGTCATCGCGGCGGTCTCCGTCACGGCGAGGTCCGCGGCTGTCGCGGCGGTCACCTCCCCTGCGGTCATCACGACGGTCTCCGGAAGGTCTCGGCCTGCGCTCAGGCTCGACATATCCCTCCGGCTTCTCCATGAGGGCGCGGCGGCTCAGACGCATCTTGCCGGTCTTCGCATCAATCTCGAGAAGCTTCACGTCAACCTCATCTCCGACAGCGAGCACGTCCTCGACCTTGTCGGTCTTCTTCCAGTCAAGCTCGCTGATGTGGAGCAGACCTTCCTTGCCCGGAAGAATCTCCACGAACGCGCCGAACTCAAGGATGGAAACCACCTTTCCGTGATATACCGTGCCGACCTCTGGAACGGCGCAGATGCCGTTGATCCATTCGAGAGCCTTGTCCATGCATTCCTTGTTGTCGCCGAAGATGTCGACCACACCCTCGCTGACTCCGTTGTTCTGCTCCTCGGTGATCGTGACGGTGGTTCCGGTCTCCCTCTGAATCTTCTGGATGACCTCACCGCCCTTGCCGATGATTGCGCCGATGAACTCGCCCGGAACACGAATCTGGACGAGGCGCGGAACGAACGGCTTGTAGTCCTCGCGAGGCTCGCTGATGGTCTTGAGCATCTCTCCCATAATGTGCATACGGCCCTGACGCGCCTGTTCGAGCGCCTTGGCAAGCACTTCGTATGAAAGTCCGTCCACCTTGATGTCCATCTGAGTGGCGGTGATGCCGTCCTTGGTTCCGGTCACCTTGAAGTCCATATCACCGAGGTGATCCTCGTCGCCGAGAATGTCGGTGAGGATTGCGTAACGCTCGTTAGGCTTGTCCGCATCGGTGATGAGACCCATCGCCACACCTGCCACCGGCTTCTTGATCTTCACGCCGGCATCCATCAGGGCGAGACATCCGCCGCATACGCTGGCCATTGAAGACGAGCCGTTGGACTCGAGGATGTCCGAAACAACGCGGATTGCGTAAGGATTCTCCGGAGCGAGCGGAACAACCGGCTTGAGAGCCCTCCACGCGAGGTTTCCATGGCCGATTTCACGACGGCCGACACCCCTCTGCGCCTTCGCCTCTCCGGTTGCGAACGGAGGGAAGTTGTAGTGGAGGACGAACTGTGAAGTCCCCTGGACGAGCACTTCGTCAAGCTCCTTCATATCCATCTTCGTTCCGAGAGTGACGGACGCGAGAGACTGGGTCTCTCCACGGGTGAAGATTGCGCTTCCGTGTACGCACGGCAGATAGCCGACTTCGCACCAGATCGGGCGCACCTCCGCAGTGTGGCGGCCGTCAAGACGGATGCCCTCGTCGAGGATGAGGTTGCGCATCGCAGCCTTCTCCACGGCGTGGTAATATCTTTCGACCATCATCCGCTTCTCCTCGCGCTCCTCCTCCGGGATGGTCTGAATGAATTCTTCCTTGATTGCGTCGAAAGCGTCGCTGCGGGCGTGCTTGTCCTGACCGGACTTCGCCACCGCGTAGCACTTGTCGTAGCAGAAAGCTTCGACAGCCTTCTTGAGCTCCTCGTCGTTGATTTCGTGGCAGTAAGTCCTCTTAACGGTCTTGCCGCACTCCTGAGTAAGCTCCATCTGCACCTTGCAGTGCTTCTTGATTTCCTCGTGCGCGAACTTTATCGCCTCAAGCATATCGGCTTCGCTCACTTCCTTCATCTCTCCCTCGACCATCATTATGTTGTCGTAGGTGGCTGCGACCATAAGGTCGAGATCCGCCTGCTCCATCTCGCTGAAAGTCGGGTCAATCTTGAATTCTCCGCCTATGCGGACAACCCTGACTTCTGAAATCGGACCTCCGAACGGAATGTCGCTCACCGCAAGGGCTGAGGAAGCGGCCAATCCGGCGAGAGCGTCCGGCTGGATGTCCTTCTCGGCCGAAATGAGACTGATCTGCACATAGACCTCCGCGTGGAAATCCTCCGGGAAAAGAGGTCTGAGGGCGCGGTCCACAAGACGGGCGGTGAGAATCTCAGCGTCAGTCGCCTTTCCCTCCCTCTTCATGAATCCGCCCGGGAAACGCCCTGCGGAATAGAATTTTTCCTTGTAGTCAACCTGAAGCGGCATGAAATCCACATCGTCTTTCGCGTCTTTCGCAGCCGTCACAGTCGCGAGCAGCATCGTGCCGCCCATCTTGACCACCACCGAGCCGTCCGCCTGCTTGGCGAGCTTCCCGGTTTCAATCTCGATTACCCTACCGTCGGATAATTCGATTTTCTTGTTGATGATGTTCATTAAAATTTTGTCACAGCCCGCCTCCCCCGACGGGAGCGATTAGTAATATCTGATTCTTCGTACTTGTTCATATGGTGTTTTCCGGGTGACGCCGCAGGCTGAAATTGTGAGCGCCGCCGGGATATGCTGCAAAAGAATGGAAGAAAACCGTCCCCGGACAAACCGGATCGGGACAATCCTCAAAACGAGAAAAAGGGTATATCCCCTTTCGGATATACCCTGATTCCGTTTTTTCGTCTATCGGCGGAGACCGAGCTCCTTGACGATAGCCCTGTATCTCTCGATGTCGATTTCCTTGAGATAGTCAAGTACACGACGTCTTTTACCTACAAGCCTCAGAAGCGAACGGCGGGTCGAGAAATCCTTCTTGTTGCTTTTGAGATGCTCAGTGAGGTGAGCGATACGGTAGGAGAACAATGCAACCTGACTCTCAGGTGAGCCGGTGTCAGTGTTGGACTTTCCGTACTTCGCGAAAATCTCCTGTTTTTTCTCCGGTGCCAGATATTCAGCCATCTTGGAAAAATTTAAAGATTAATAATACTGAAAACTTTCGGGTCACGGTCTGTAAACCCAAAGCGGGCGCAAAGATACGGTTAATTTTAATCAAAACAAATATTTGGCACTTCCATATTTACACAATTTCATCACAATTCCGGTCTTATCCGCCGCAGGCGCGCTGCATCCACGCGTTCTGACCGGAGGCCGGGAGGGCTACAGCGCGGCGAGAAGCTCGCGGTATTTCGGGAGCGGCCAGAGTTCGTCGTCTATGATCATCTCCAGCGCGTCGATATGCTCGCGAATCTGCGACATCTTCGCCCGGACTTCGTGTTCATAGCCCTTCGCCCTCTCCGGAATGTCCGGATTGCGGTTGAGAGTGTGCCGGATTTGAGTCATCTCGGCCGATGCGGAGCGGATTACGTTCACGTGGTCTATGATTTCGCGCAGGGTGCTGATTTCGTCTTTAGCGAGGGTGTCAAGCTCGTCGGGGAAAACCTCGTGGATGCCACGGATATTCTCGATGAGCACGTTCTGATAGCGGATGGCGGTCGGGACTATGTGGTTCGCCGCCATATCGGCGATTACCCTGGACTCGATCTGGACTTTCTTGAGGAAAGTCTCGTTCTTGATTTCATAGCGGGCGGCAAGTTCCACGTCATTGAACACGTTGAACCTCTTGAAGAGGGCCGCGCTTTCCGGACGGAGATACTCCCCGAACGCCTCGGTTACGTTGTTCGCGCTGCGAAGTCCCCTCTTGGAGGCCTCGGCGACCCATTCCTCGCTGTAGCCGTTGCCCTCGAAACGGATGTTCCGCGACGCAATTATGAACTGGCGGATGACCTGGAGAATGGCCTCGTCCTTCTTCACGCCCTTTTCCGCAAGCGCATCCACGCTCTCGCGGAACTCGGTCAGTTCCTGCGCCACGGCGGTGTTCAGGACAATCATCGGCATCGAACAGTTGGTCGAAGACCCGGCGGCGCGGAACTCGAAGCGGTTGCCGGTGAACGCGAAAGGAGAAGTGCGGTTGCGGTCGGTGTTGTCCACGAGAATCTCCGGAATCTTGCCTATGTCGAGCTTTATCTCCGTCTTTTCGTCAGGAGAGAGTTTCTTGTCGTTGATTTTCTCCTCTATGGAGTCCAGCATGCGGTTGAGTGTCGCACCGGTGAAAACCGACATTATCGCAGGAGGGGCTTCGTTGCCGCCGAGCCTGTGCGAATTTGTCTCTGACGCAATGGAGGCCATCATCAGCGAGCCGTAGTCTGCCGCCGCCTTGAGCGTGCAGACGAAGAAGGCAAGAAACTGCATATTGCTTTTCGGCGTGTGCCCCGGAGCGAGCAGGTTCTGCCCTCCGTCGGTCGCCATCGACCAGTTGCAGTGCTTTCCGCTTCCGTTTATGCCGGCGAAAGGCTTTTCGTGGAACAGCACTTTCAGGTGATGCTTCACGGCAATCTTTCTCATCAGCGACATCAGAAGAAGATTGTGGTCGACCGAGACATTGGCTTCTTCGAACTGCGGGGCGCACTCGAACTGGTTGGGGGCCACCTCGTTGTGACGGGTCTTCACCGGAACGCCCAGCCTGTAGGCGGCGTCCTCGAAATCTTTCATGAACTCTTCGACACGCTCCGGGATGGCTCCCCAGTAGTGATCTTCCAACTGCTGGTCCTTGGCAGCCGTGTGCCCCATCAGTGTGCGGCCGGTCTGCATCAGGTCTGGACGGGCGTTGAAAAGAGCCTCGTCCACAAGAAAATATTCCTGCTCCCATCCCAGCGTGGGCACGACACGGGCGACATCCTTGTCAAAAAGCTGGCATACGGCCACGGCGGCCGAGTCAATCGCCGCCATGGATTTCAGAAGCGGAGTCTTGTAGTCCAGGGCTTCGCCGGTGTAGGATACGAATATGCTCGGAATGCAGAGTGTCCCGTCTATTATGAATGCCGGAGACGAAGGATCCCACGCGCTGTAGCCCCTCGCCTCGAAAGTGTTGCGGAGTCCTCCGCTCGGGAAAGACGATGCGTCCGGCTCCTGCTGCGAGAGTAGACTCCCGCTGAAATATTCGAACGAATCGCCCTCAAGATTCGGGGAGAGGAAAGCGTCGTGTTTCTCCGCAGTCGAGCCGTTCAGCGGCTGGAACCAGTGGGTGTAATGCGTCGCGCCCCTTTCCATCGCCCAGACCTTCATCCCCTCGGCCACCTGGTCAGCGATGCTCCTGTCGATTCTCCGCCCGTTCTCAATGGCGTCAATCACGCTGTCATACACGGATTTGGAAAGATAACGCCTCATCTGTGAGCGCGTGAACACGTCCTGCCCGAAGATTTCGGATTTCCTTTCCGATGTCTCCACCGGTTTCGCGTCAGGACGCGAATGCATCGTGTCGAGAGCCTCGAATCTCTGATTTTTCATAAAAACTTGCTTATAGCCACCCGTCCCGCCGGGGGACGGACAGCTGCTGATATATAAAAACACTACTGACCCCGGATTTCTGTTCCGGAATCGGGTGCAAATATATATTTTTATTCATATACCCCCAAATTTTAAGGGGCATATCCGGAAAAATTTTCACTTTTCACGAATATACCCCCGAAAATTTACGGCACAACGCGGCAATATGCCCTTTATATCACAGTTTCATCATCAAAAGATCGGTGTAGGTCTTGTCGCCGGCCGCATAGCCGCTGTAGGACGAACCGTCGAAAAGCAGGAATTTGTAGCCGTTCACAGGGAACTCGGAACCCTCCTTTGCACGGAAATGCACATAGCCGTCGCTTCCGAAACCGAATTCGAGGGCGGAGGAACTGCCCCAGATGCCGGTGTAGAGGTTGGAGACGAAGCCGAAGACCACGGTCATATAGCTGAACTCGCCCAGATTCTGGGATTCGAGCCTTATGCAGTTCTCCTCCGGGATGAAAGTTCCGGTGATTTCAGGAGAATAGGTCTTGTAGTTGCTCAGGCCCTTGATTGACACCGTGTTTCCGCCGGTCTTGATTACATCTACCCTGAAAGCCTCGGACGAGCCGGTGCTGTCGTCGGAGGTGGTGACCATCGCGCTCATCAGGTACGAGCCGGTGAAATCGTCTATTGACCTGGCCTCGTAGCTGTCGGCGTGCGAGCGCATCTGCACGGTGACGCTCTTCTCCACCATATCGCCAAGGCTGTTCCCTATCCGCACGACCATCCTGTACTCCGTCCCCTCGGCCGCGGTGTAGTGGAGGCTTACGCCCTCCTCAGAATTCGCCGCCTCGACATATCCCGTCTCAAGCGACTTTCCGAGGACCTCAAACACGCGGTCAAGGCCGTAGTATTCCTCGTAAAGGTCAAGCATATCCTTCGAGGACATCACATATTTCACCGTGGCGGCGTTCCTGACCTTCAGCTTCCAGTTCGCGGTCGTGTACGGGTCTGCTTCGCTCACGGACAGTTCGCACTCGACGAACTCGGGCAGCAGTTCGTGCTCCGGGTCGTAGGTGAAGCGCAGGGCCACGGCCGCTCCCGGCTTGCCCTCCGAGTCATAAGGCACCGCGACGAGAGTGTGGGCTCCGGCGGTTTCAGGAGTCCAGGTCTGGGTCGTTTCGGTGAAGCTGCGCACGCCCTCGGCCGTACCGAGGCATATCTGCCTGTAGATTTCATCGACCTTTTTCGAATCCGAGGCGATGTCCCCGTCCACTACGACCGCACGGCAGCTTTCAACATAGTCATTGAACTCGAAGGTGAAACGCCCCTCGCCCTCATAGACGACGGACTTGAGAACCGGATCGGTGTCGTGGTCGCCGGCGAAGACAATCTTCTCCTCGCCGTAGCCGAAATAGCCCCCGTCCGGAACATAGTAAATCAGAGTCAGAGTGAAAGTCCTGTCGCCGTCCCAGGTGCAGGGGTAGCTCGAATAGAGCGAATCCTCCCCGAGGTACTGGGCAAGGTCGGAGACATAGACATAGGAGCCGCTGCTCTCGTGGTAATAGCCCATAGACTGCCCCGGAACGACGACTTTCTTGTTCTTCCAGTCCACTTTGAAGAGGAAATATGCACCGTTGGCCCAGTCGACGAGACGGAAGATGTTGTCAGTGCCTGTAGCGACCTCCACGGGGATGCCGCTCTGCCAGCCCGTGTAGAACTGGGTGAAATAATAGGTCGCCGTCTGCTGAACCTCCTCACCGGACTCCGTCGTACGCATATACGGCTCCCATTCGAGAGTGAAGGACGCGCTCAGGTCGAGGAAGTCGCTGTATTTGCCGATGTAGGCAGAATCGTCGCCGAGCTGCGCGTCACGGCCGACAATGGCGAGGGAAGCCTCCACGGACGAGCCGAGCACCACGCCCGACATATTCACCTTGACGGGAATCTCCACGCTGTACTGCCCGTCAGGGATGACCACGGTGTCCTTCACTGAGAACAGGTCGGCGTTGCGGCCGCTCTTCTGGAGCACCACGCGGTAGGTCCCCCTGTTGCCGTGCCTTGCGAGAGTCACGGCAATTGTCCCTTCCTGCGTCCCCTGCGCGAACTCCTTGGCCATGCTGGTCTGCACGAAATGGATTTCCCTGTCGTCGTCGGCATTCGAAGTCGCAATCACCCCGAGCTGCTCCTGCGAACAGGAAACTGACGCGAGAGCCGCAAGAAGCGTGAACAATATGATTATGATATTTCTTTCCATCGGAATATGTT
Source organism: Treponemataceae bacterium (assembly GCA_963614515.1). Taxonomy (GTDB): domain Bacteria; phylum Bacteroidota; class Bacteroidia; order Bacteroidales; family UBA932; genus Cryptobacteroides. Next base: position 7,886 of record CAVEDD010000022.1, read on the forward strand.
CCTTTATATATCTATGATTCTGATGAGGTTACAGAGGGTTCTGATCCTCCTCGTTTATGTTCGGGTTGTTGTTGATTTCGTCCTGCGGAATGGTCATCACCCACTCGTAGTTCTCCGGGTCGGTGAGCACGACTCCGTTGCTCGCCATCGTGGTCAGGCACTCGTCCGCGAATCCGTCGGTGGACTTGCGGTCGATTCCCTGCCCGAGACGGCGCACGTCGGTGACGCGTCCGAACTCGCCCCAAAGCTCGATTCTCTTCTGGACGAGAATCTCCTCAAGCAGCGAACCGGTCCAGGAGTTCGTGGTCGCGCCGAGCAGGAGACCGGACTTGGACGAAGCGTCGTAGCCGGCCGAGCGCTTCTGCATCACGGCGTTGAGATAAGCCACGGCTTTGTCTTGATTTCCGAGCCTGAGGGCCGCCTCCGCCGCGTCGAAATAGATTTCCTCCACCCTCATATAGATGTAGTCGCCGAGCCAGGCCGCCACATTAGAGAAGTGAAACTTGTCCGAAACATACGGAGCCTCCCTGTCGTCGGGATTCCACCAGCGCAGGCGGATGTCGTTGCCGCGCATCTGCTTGTAGAGAGTGGAACTGATGAGCTTCGGAGCTGACTGGGCGTACGCGCCGTCCGTATTGTCCATATGGGTGAAGAATCCGGCATAGCCTCCGGCCTGTTCGGTGTTCTCGATTCCAGCGCCCCACATCACATTGGCGGCCGAAATGGAGTTCATCCCGTTCATAAGTTCGGACTCCCCTCCTATCGTATATTCCTTCGATTCGATTATCCTCTCCGCCGCTTTCAGCGCTGTTTCCCAATCGCCTTCGGCAAGGGCCACGCGGGTCTTGATTCCGAGGGCCACATTCAGGGTTATGTGCGACTTGTTCCCCTTGAGAGCCGAGCCGTCGCCCTTTTCGAGCAATTCAAGCGCCTTGTCGAGGTCGGAGTCAATCTGCCTGAACACAGTTTCGAGCTTCTCGCGCGGGCCTCCCGTGAAGTCCTTGTAGGTCGGCTTGGTGTAAATCGGAACTCCCGGATCCTGCCAGCGGTATTTGTCCTGAAGCGCGCTGTACGGCGGACGGGCATACCAGTTGGCGAGATTGAAGTAGGACAGCGCCCTTATCGCGTATGCGCTGCCGAAGACATAGGCCCTGTCCTCGTCCGAACCGGCCATTGTCTCCTCGGCCGAAAGCAGGTAGTTGGCGTTGGAAATCCAGGTGTAGTTGGCGTTCCACACGTCGTAGGAACGGAAGGAGTCGGAGTTGTAGTAGGCCTTGATGTTGTAGCAGTGGTCGAACCAGAACCATCCGTTGCCCTGTCCCTGCATTATGAAGTCATCCCCCATGGCCTCGAGCGCGATGTTGTAGGCGGAGATTCCGAAACACTGGTGGGTGTTCCCTCCGGTTGACCATCCGGCGGTCCACATCGTGCTGTAGATGCCGTCCACTATGGAAACTGCGGAAGACGCGTTCTTGAGCAGGTCATTGCCGGAACCCGAGTCCGTCGGTTCGAACTCGAGGTTGCAGGAGACTGCGCAGAGCGCCGCCGCAGACAATATGCCTATGAATCTGTTTTTCATCCTGATACCTTCGAAAATCTTGTTCTTCATCACTGATTCCTCCTAAAAGTTTATGTCAAGACCGAGCGCGAACACCCGTGAAGGAGAATATGTATATGACACCGTCCCCGCGAAGTTGTACTGCGGATCCATTCCGTCGAGGTGGCTGAACAGCGCGAGGTTGTCCGCCGTGAAGAAAATCCTGAAAGACTTGATTTTCGCCCTCTGCGTCACGGAGTTCGGGATTGTGTAGCCGAGAGTGATGTTCTTTATGGCGAAGTAGGACGCGTCAATCAGGGACTCTCCCACCGTGCTGTGGCTTCCTCCGATTTCGACCATCGGGACATCCGTGATGTCGCCCGGCTGCCGCCATCTGCGCAGCTTGTTCCTGTGCCAGTTGTTTCCGGCGTAGGTGACGTTCATCGCCCCGTCGTAAAGGCTGTCGAGAATCTTTCCCCCCACGGAATAAGTGGTCAGGAACGAGAAGTCGAAGTTCTTGAATATGACGAAGTTCGATGCGAAGCTTCCGGAGAACAGGGCCTGACGGCTGCCGTAGTAATATTTGCTCATCGATGCGAGACCCACATTGTCGGTCACATACTCGTCGCATTTCTCGGTGGTCGTCGCCCCGCTCTCGTCCACGGCGTAGCGGTAGTAGGCATAGTAGAGCTGCTTTCCGGTCTCCGGTGAGACTCCGGCGGACTTCGACATATAGAAAGTATATATCGGCTTGCCGACTTCTATCACCATACTCCCGTAATTTATCACATTCTGTGACGAAGTGAGCGCCGTAACCTTGTTCCTGTTGAGCGAAACCATCGCCGTCGCGTCCCAGTGGAAATTCTCCCGCTCGAAAATCACTCCCCGGAACGAAGCCTCGAAACCGTTGTTCACCATCGCGCCGACATTGTCGTCGTAGCCGGAGAAACCGGAGGAGATGGCGAGAGGGTTGTTCAGAAGCATGTCGCGGGTGTGGCGGTTGTAGTATTCTATGGTCGTCGTCAGCCGGCCTCCGAAAAGGCTCGCCTCGATTCCCGTGTTCAGGTTGCCGTTCTTCTCCCAGGTCACGAGACGGTTCTCGATTGAGGTGGCGGTTGCTCCCGGACGGGTGCCGTTCGGCCAGCCGTAGCTGAAGAGACCCTGCCAGGCGTAGTAGGAGCCAAGGTTGTCGTTGCCCTGCACGCCGTAGGAAACCTTCGCCGTGAGATTGTTCAGCCACGATGACGTGCCGGACATAAACTCCTCGTTGGTGACCCTCCACGAAGCGCCCACTGACCAGAAATTGCCCCAGCGGTTGTCCTTGTAGAAGCGGGACGAACCGTCGGTACGCCAGGACGCGTCGAAGTAGTATTTGTCGGCGTAGCCGTAGTTCACGCGGGCGAGAACCGACTCGATGGCGTAGTCGAGGGAGTGGGAGGTGTTGGTGATGGTCGTCACTGCGGATCCGAGTTCGTCGATGCCGGCGACTATGCCGCTCTTCGCCGCTGCGGCGTAGTTGTAGTTGTAGCGGTAGTACTCGTGGCCGGCGAGAATGTCAAGAGAATGCTCGCCGAAATCCTTCTTCCAGGTGAGCAGCTCGTTCAGGGTGTAGCTGAGCGTCCTCGTATTGATTTTTGAGACCGAGCCGCCCTGATCCTTGGCGTTGCCGTGATACTTGTCGTTCACTCCCGTCCTGCCGTAGTCGGTGAAATCGAGTCCGAAATTCACCGTAAGGTTCAGTCCGTAGATAGGAGAGTCCTTGCGCGTCGTCCCGAACTTGGCGAAAGTCCTTGCGGACACGGAGTTGCGCTTGTAGTAGGCCTTGTTGTTGTAAAGCTCCGCCTTGGAGTTGAAGCCCTGAGCGGTGACGCGGTTGGCGTAACCGTTGTCATCCACAGAACCGTATTCGTACTGAAGTCCTCCGTTCCCGTCAAGTACATTGTTCCCGTCAATATCCTTGAGATAGACAGGATAGACCGGAGCCATGAACTGCGCCGTGTACCACACGTTCGAAGTGGAAGAGCCGCTCGCGTCCTGGAAATCCGACACGGAATGCGCGAGGTTGGCGCTCATCCCGAGCTTGAACCAGTCTGTGGCCTGCACGTCGCCGCTTATCCTGCCCGTGAAACGGTCGAAATCGGTGTTCTGCAGAGTGCCGTTCTCCTTATAATAGCCCATAGAATAGAGGTAGCTCGTCTTCTCCGTGCCGCCGCTCACAGAGAGTATGTGCTCGGTGCGGAAAGCCTTGTTGTTGGAGATTTCGTCCATCCAGTTCTCGTTCCACGCGGCCTGCGCGTCAGACTTCACCTTGCCGGTGGACCGGTCTATGAGGGTGTCCCAAGTGTAGTTCTTGTACGGGTTGTAGTATTCCGGATTCTTGAGTCCTCCGATTGTCTCGGCGAGATGGGACGCGGCATAGGCGGAGGCGCTCTCATGGTCCATCGCTCCGCTGTCTGCGTAGCGGACGGAGTTGTAGAGGGATTCGTAGGTCAGCTCCACATATTCGTCCATCCCCACGAGGTCGTAGCGGGGAAGGGCGCGGGTGGCTATGCCGAAGTTGCCCTTGTAGCTGATGTTCACCTTGTCCTGACTTCCCTTTTTCGTGGTTATGACTATGACTCCGTTCGCCCCCCTCGCTCCGTAGAGCGCTCCGGCGGACGCGTCCTTGAGGACGGTCATAGTCTCGATGTCGGCAGGGTTGATTGAGCTTATCGCTCCGTCATACGGCACTCCGTCCACCACATAGAGAGGCGTGGAGGAGGCGTTCACCGAACCCACGCCGCGCACCATTATGGACGCGCCCTCGCCCGGCTGTCCTCCTCCGGAGGTCACCTGCACTCCCGCGACCGTGCCCTCGAAGGACTTGGTGATGTTTCCGACCGGACGCTTTCCGAGTTCCTCGCCCTTCACGACGCTCGCCGAACCGGTGAAGGATTCCTTTTTGGCGGTTCCGTAGGCGACGACAATCACGTCGTCAAGCACGACCGACTCGTCCTGCAGGACAAAGTCCACCACCGCGCGGCCGTTCACGGCCTGTTCGCTTTCCGCATAGCCGAGATTGGTGGCGGTCAGGACCGCATCCACAGGCACTCCGGTGAGCGTGTAATTCCCGTCAAAGTCGGTGACGGTTCCGTTTGTCGTGCCCTTGACGAACACACCCGCGCTGATGACCGGCATTCCGTCCTTGTCGACGACCCGCCCGCTCACGCTGATTTTCTCCTGCGCCGACGCGAGCGCCGCCGGAAGGAGCACAAGCGCGAAACACAGCAATATCTGTTTGATTTTCATCATATTATTTCATTATTGTAGTTTCCCAGGAATCTGGTCTGCTGACACAGCTCTTGTCCCGGTCTTCAGAACCTGCCGTTCTCAAGGGGTGCGAAATTCTCCAGAATCACAGGGCTGCCGAATTCAATCCGCGCCTCCGGCTCTCCGAAGACCGCCTTTGTCGCAGCCGTCCCCGATGCCGCCGCAGTCTTCGCCAGGCTGAACCTTGTCACCTCGTCGCCGTTGCGCTCGGTGAAAGTCGCCAGAAGCGCATAGGCGGTGTCCGGGGCGAGCGGCGAGCCTTCCGTCCCGAAACTCAGGGTGAACTTTCCGGTGAGGTTCAGGATGTCGAGATCCGCCTGCGTGAAATCTGTCCCCTTCGCAGCGACAATCTCCGCCGCACGGTCAGTCGTCACGCCGCTGAGTTCGTCCTGTCTGCAGAAAAAGTAGCGCAGATTATTAATCCTGAAGCTGACAGGCTCGCTGTCATCAACCCGCAGCTGGAAAATTCCGGTGAGGGAGGACGATGCCGTGGCGGAGCCGTCTGTTCCGAGCAGCACCCCGGCCCAGTCGTAATACCTGTCCGAGGCCTTGGTCGGCATTGAACTGATGACGAAAGTGGTGTCGTTGTCCGCATTCACCGCAAGCGTACCGAGAGTGTATGATGTGGCGGAGGACAGGGCATATCTCGATGTCCATCCGTTTTCGGAGTTCACGCCCGCGATGACGGACTGTCCTGACTCCGTTCCGTTGGCTTTCACATATTCGCGGAAAAGATCCGTTGACAATTCGAAATATGTCCTGAACGAACGTGTGGAGGTGAGGATGGATTTGATTCCGGTGACATTCTCTCCTTTCCATTTCAGCCACAGACTGTTGGAAGCGTTGTAAGCCCCGAAATCGTAGTGGAAGAGCGACTGGCTGAACCACGGCTCGCCCACAGTGTCGGGGAAAGGAGCCGCATCGTCGGCAAGTGTCTTTGTCTCAATCTTATAGAGCGGAGTCGTCGCCCGTCCGTCGGTGTTCACCCCGAAGGCGACCACACTGTAGGACATCTCCGAAAGAAGCGGAGTCTCCGTGTAGCTTGCCGTTCCGCAGCCGGCATACTGGCTTATATATGTGCTGACATCCATCCCGGCCTCCTCGATTGCCTTGAGAAGAGCCGCGAGATAGAAATCCCGTATCTCATTGTCTGACTTGACCTTGAAGTAGGTCGCAGGAACTGCGAAATGCAGATAGCGGAAATCCGCGACCGCATAGACATTGATTTTCGAATAATCCGAACCAGTCTCCACGAGAGCCATTATAATCTGTGGGATGTCCTCGTCTTCCGGACGGGTCGTGAAAGTGAGTACGCCGTCCGCCGATTCGTTCAGATTTTTGTCGGCGGAGAGAGCCTTGATTCTGAAGGTATATGAAGCCGAGGCCTCAAGACCGTTGATTTCTACGGTCGTGGAGCTTGTCTTCCCGCTGAACCCTCCGACGGAATATTCGTAGGAATCAGCCCCATAGACGGCTTTCCACTTGATTATGGTCTTCGACCTGTAGGCCGCCACCAGTTCCGGCTCCGGAGCGTCAAGCGTCCCGACCTCCTCGGTGGTGACACGGACAGTCACGAGTTCCGACTCGCTGTACGAGCCGTTGCTCCCCGGAACTGTCTTCACGGTGAACACATAACTTGCCGAAGGCTCAAGATCCGAGAAAACGAGGCTCGTGTTCCTTGTCGTCTGTTCCTCCCCGGCGTTGAAGCTGTAGGCATACCCTCCCGCATCGGTCACCGCGTCCCAGGAGACGGTGAAACCGGTGCGTCCAAGCTCGGTCACGATGACATCCGGCGCGGGAAGCGGTCCTGTCTGTTCCCGAAGTTCATCTTCCTTTGCGCAGGAGCTTACTGCCGCGACAATCACTGCCGCGAGCACCAATCCTTTGATATTTTTCATTTGCTGACAGTAATTTCAATTTCTTTGTGGAGTGCGCCGCCGTTGGAAACGGTGACTATGGCCTTGCCCGCCGAGATTCCCGTGATTTCGAGAACGTCTCCGGAGAGGGAGACTTCAGCGACGGAAGAATCCGAGACGCTGTACGAAACCGTCTGAAGGGAAGGAAAATATGCCGTAAGGTCTATGCTGACGGTCTCCCCCGCGGCAAGCGTCCGTCCCGGGATGTCGCTGAGAAAGTCCATATAGCGCAGAAGAGCGTAGGTGTCGAGTTTCCCGACCCCCATCTTGCCCACATATGCGGAGCTGAGCGAGCCGCTGAAAGGCGCGGCGGAACTCAGGAGTGCGGCCTTGAGCTTGTCCGGAGTGAGTCCCTGGCGTTTCTCCTTGCCGTAATAATATGAAATCGCAAGGGCGCAGGCCCCGCTCACGTGCGGGCAGGCCATTGATGTCCCCTGCATATAGCCGTAGTCCGATTTTCCGCCTTCGCCGACTATGGTGCTGTAGACTCCGCCATACTGGCTATCCACATATGTGTCCCCGCCCGGAGCAGAAATGTCCACCCAAGTGCCGAAGTTGGTGTAGATTGCCGCGTCACCCGCGTAGGAATGCGCCGCCACGCTCACTACGTTCTCGTCCGCCGCCGGATAGGAGTCGTAGCTGACCGCCTCGTTTCCTGCGGCGAATATTATGATGCCGCCCTTCATCGGACCGCTCTGGTTGCCGTTCTCGTCAACGCCGGCATATTTGATGAAATAGTCCATCGCACGCCTCAACGCGCCGAAGGTGTTGCGCGTCCAGGTGTTCCAGCTGAGTTTCTGGGTGTAGCCCCAGCTGTTCTGGCAGATGACCGCGCCGTTGTCGGCTGCGTATTTCATCGCCCTCACCGTGCCTCCGATTCCGGCTCCGGAACTGCCGCTGTCGCTGCTCCCGAGGCTCTGGAGAGTCATGATCTTCACTCCGTCCCCGTTCCCCGAACCGCCGGCGATGCCGTTCACGCCGATGCCGTTGTTGTTCACCGCCGCAATCGTCCCCGCCACGTGAGTGCCGTGGGAGAGGGCCTGCGAGGTGGTGATTATGCCGCTGTTGTCGATGAAGTTGTAGCCGTAGATGTCGTCGATGTAGCCGTTTCCGTCGTCGTCGATGCCGTTCCCTGGAATCTCGCCACTGTTCACCCACATATTCGCGGCCAGATCTTCGTGGTCGAACTTGACTCCCTGGTCAATCACCGCGACAATCACGTCCGGATTGCCTGTGGAGAGATTCCACGCGGCCCAGACATCCGCATCCGCCCCGGCGATACTGGTCTTGTTGAAGACCGAGCCGGTGTTGTTGTAATGCCACTGCCGCTGCTGCGCGTCGCCGGACTCGTTGAAAGGGAAGACCGCCTTGCGGGATACCGATGCAAGGGACGATGCGGATGATGCCGGAGATGCTCCGTTCAATTTCTCCTGAACTGCCGGGAAAGGGACTGCGGCAAGCGGAACTGCGGAGAACGGAACCGCCGGCCCGTCGGCAAGCGTCGGGGCGATTGAGTACTCGATGCACTCCAGCGAGCCGCATCTGCGGAGCTGGCGGACAACATCCGACGAGGCGATCTTCCTGTCGAAACTTGCCACATACCAGCGGTCAAGCCCTTCGGCACGGGTCCGCTCCTCGAATTTACCGCATTCCGGGAAAAGCCGCTCAAGGGAGAAGCGCCCGTTCTGCGCGAGAATCTCCGAAATTTCCTGTGTCCCGGCTTTCGCATCTTCTGCGGAGCCGGCGGATTTTGTGGAAGACGGCTTAATCTTGATGAGCAGCTCTCCGTTTACGATGTTCCCGATGCCCTCGTTGATGACAATCGGTCCGTTCCCGTCCGCCGTCCCGTCTTCCGCCACGCTCTCCTTGGTGCAGGCCGCCGTCACGGCAAGCGCCGCCGCGAAGAGCGGAAAAACTGATCTGTACAACTTCATATTCAGTAAGTAAATTCAAGGTATTTCACTTCGGTCGTCAGCCCGCTGTCATCGGTCCCGCTGTGGTAGCCGACCGCATAGACGACATAACTCTCCCCCCTGACCATATCCTCGTCGGAGGACAGGTCGATGATGCGGCTTCCCTTCCAAGTCTCGAAGGCGTTGTACGACTGCGTAGTGCTGATGTAGGTCTGGGCCGCATAGTCCGGAGAATCGAACTCTTCCCAGTACGACTTCTTCATCCAATCGCAGACGAACGCCTCCGTGGAATTGCTTGCCGAAACGGTGATGAAGCTGCCGTCCCGCTTGATTGTCAGTTCCATCGAAGAAGCCGGAGCCGATGCGGACTTGAACTCCAGGACATCGATGACCCCGCTGTAGGAGAATTCCTTGGACGACTCGTCGTAGGCGAGGTCGAAAGCGGTGACGCAGAAATCCGTACGGTCATAGAACGACGGTCTCTGACTCGTCTCAAGCTCGTCCGTGTCAAGACTCCCGTTTGCGAGGAATTCGCCCGGAAGAGTCCCGTAGAGGGCCGCATACCCCTTTATCTGCTCTATTCTCTTCTCTATGTACTCCTTTGCAGTCATCTTTTCATAGTCAGCCTTGCGAACTATCCCCCAGGAATAGGTCTTCGAGGCATTGACGGGGACAATCTCCACACGGCAGGTGGAGGTCTTGACATCGCTTACGGAGATCCGATAGTTGCTGTAAATCGGATCCTCGGACTTCTTCCCGCTCTGTATCACGCTTATCTTCAAGGGCTTCACCTTGTCGCAGGTCAGCCTGACCTCGCCGCTGCGGTCCTTGCCGGTGGTGTTCGCCGCGATGCTGAGGCTGAACTCCGATGAAAAGACCGAGCCCACCTCAATCCAGTCCGCAGACGACTCGACATTTGCCTTATGCCCCTCCTGCGGGCCCGAGATGCGGTATTCGCAGGTGAAAGACCCGCCGTCCACGCTAGGTTTCAGGACAGTTTCCGCAGTGACGAAAGCGGAGTCATAATTCTCCTCCCCGCTTTCCCTCCCTTTGTCACAGGAAGGCAGGACTGAAAGACACAGCCCCGCCGAAAGAATGAATCCGAAGATCTGAAATTGTTTCATACTCAAGCTTCTCAAGTATTTTTATCACCCTCTAATTCAGGGTGAATTGCAGCCACGCGATGTTCGACGCTTTCCCCGTGTTCGCATTGTAGTTAAATGCGAACGCGACATATTCCTCCCCTATCTCGACATCGGAATACTGTCTCACGGGAAGTCCGCGTGCTCCGTCTGAGACGCTGTAGGCCGTTGGACTCGTGTTGGATATGAACTGGCTCACCAGCGCGCTCGGAGCCTTCGCGGCCTCCCACGCTGCCAGAGTGCAGACCCCGAGGCAGAAATTGCCGGAAGCAGATTCGGCCGGCGTGCACATCACAATCCCAGTAGTCTCATTGTAGGTGAGCGTGAATGCGTCGGAGGACGGAGGAACCGCTGTCGTCTTGAACCTGAGGGTCGTGACATTCCCGCTGTAGCCGTAGCCGAGCGTAAGGTCAAAGGCCACGAGATAATAGTCCGTGTCCGGATTCAATCCGCTTGCGGTGGTGGAGACATAGCCTTTGTACAGACGGTTCTTGAGGACGAACGGAGTTTCATATTTCTCCTCGTACTCTTTCGCATATTCCTGAATCTCCTTGACTGTCATAGCCACGAAGTTGCCTCCGTAGGAATCGTAACTCTCTTTCGTCACGAAGGCGTAGAGGTAGTAGGAATCCGAGACTGAAGGCGCGACTGTGAATGTCACCGAAGATTCGGCGATGTCGGTCACGTCAAGGGTGAAGCTCATCCGGTTGTTGACCACATAGTCCGGATTCGCCGCCTGGATGACTGTGCATTTCACGTCTTTCGCTCCGTCAAGCCTGAAAGTCACGGAACCGGTGCGCGAGCCTGCCGAAAGGTTCTCCGCCGCCTTGAACTTCAGGCTGCGTGTGGCAGGGCTGCCTTCACCATCCGCAGAACCCTCATTTTCAGATGTTCCGTCAGAGGAATCCCCGTCCGCTCCGGACTTGAGCGCGTCCACAGGAGACCCGCCGCCCTTGTTTGCAACGATGCTGAGCCACTCTTCGCCCGTCAAGGCTGTCACCGTCCCGTCAATGTTCGCCCCGGAAACCTCG
>CAVEDD010000023.1:0-4318 GCA_963614515.1 Treponemataceae bacterium
GGATTGAATGCGGCAGAAATGTTCAGAATATGATAAGGAATATCGCACTTGTAGCGCACGACGCGCGTAAAACCGAGCTTGTTGACTGGGTAAGATTCAATGCCGGCTCGCTCAAGGACAGCCATCTGTTCTGCACCGGAACGACCGGAAGACTGGTCGGAGAAGCTTTGAAAGCGGAACTCGGGGATGAATGCCCGGAAATCACCTGCCTGCTCTCCGGACCGCTCGGAGGAGACGCGCAAATCGGGTCGATGATTGCGGAAGGCCGGGTGGACATGCTCGTGTTCTTCTGCGACAATCTCATAATGCAGGGACACCAGAACGATGTCATGGGTCTGGTGAGACTCGCGTCGCTTTACAACATCCCCTTCGCGACGAACCGCAGTACGGCGGATTTCATAATCTCTTCGGAACTCTTCAAGTCGGAGACATACCGCCCGATTATCCCGGCCTGCATCGAAAACTACAAAAACCGCAAGCTCCGGTAGTTCAACGGCGGCACTTCCAAGCAAGACAAAACCCGGAAAATCCGAGGGAACAAGTCCCAAAAGATTTCCCGGGTTTATCGTGCGAGATATACAACTGAGATGTGAAAATTGCAGAAACGGTGCGGATGCAAGGCGCACTGGGGATTTCAAACCGGAGCAACCTCCCGGTTGTGAGGATTTGAAATTCACATGCAACGAAGCAGACGTACTGCTTCTGCGGTTTTCACCTTAAGCGACGCGGCCGCCGTAAGAACGGTCCTCAGTGTTCACGCGAATCTTCTCCCCCTGATTGATGAAGAGCGGAACCATAATCAGTGCGCCCGTCTCAAGCGTGCACTCCTTGAGAGCCGAAGTCGAAGCTGTGTCGCCCTTTACGGCAGGCTCGGTGTAGGTCACCTCAAGCTCGACATAGGTCGGAAGCTCGCAGGTGAGGCAGCGCTCGTCATTGTCCTCGGCGAGGAACATCATCTCGACGTGCTGACCCTCCTTCATGAGGTCGGCGTTCTCCACGAGATCCGTGTCGAGGTGAATCTGCTCGTAGGTCTCCTCGTGCATGAAGTTGAATCCGTCCTCGTCCTTGTAGAGGAACTGGTACGGACGGCGCTCCACATTGATCGTGTCAATCTTCACACCCGCCGTGAAAGTGTTCTCAAGTATGCGTCCGTTCTCGAGATTGCGGAGCTTCGCCTTCACGAAAGCGGGGCCCTTGCCCGGTTTCACATGCTGAAACCATACGATGGAACAAGGCTTTCCGTTGAACATAAGGTAAAGCCCGTTCTTGAAATCTGCTGTTGTTGCCATATAAATAAAGTTAAATTCAGAATCTGTTCCGAAAAAACACGCCCCCGGAGTCCGCAGGACGGAGTCAGGCGTTTTCGCCGCGCAAAGGTAGCATTTTATTGTCTTTCCGCAAAATGTCGCGGATTCTCGACGCCGTTTCCTCAAGCAGCCACTTCGGAGTCGAGGACGCTCCGCACACCCCTATCCGGTCATCCGCACGGAACCACGCCCCGTTGATGTCTTCCACGGAACTGATGTGATAGGTTCTGATGTTCACGCCCTTGCAGAAGTCGCAGAGCACCTTCCCGTTGGAACTTGATTTCCCGCATACGAACACAATCACGTCGTGGCTGCGGGCGAAAGAAGACAGTTTCGCATGGCGCGTGGCCACCTGTCTGCAGATTGTGTTGTGCACCTTCAGACGCAGCCGCAGCCCCCTCACTTTGGAGAGCCTTGCGCAGACCTTTTCATATTCGGACGGGCTCTTTGTCGTCTGGCTGAAAACCTCGGTGGGAGTGCTCTGGCGGATTCTTCCGTCGGCAATCGCCTCTTCGAGCATCTGGAGATTCTCCACCACTATCGCAGTCCCGTCCGTCTGGCCGACAAGTCCGAGAACTTCCGCGTGACCGACCTTGCCGAAAATCACAATCTGTCCGTTCCCCGCCTTCCGCTGATGCAGATAGGCCGTGCGTATCCGCTTCTGAAGCTGAAGCACCACCGGGCAAGTGCAATCGACGATATTGAAACCGAGAGCTTCGGCGCGTTCGTAGGTCGCCGGAGGTTCACCGTGAGCCCTGATGATGAGGTCGGAATTCTCCACCGACTGGATTTCACTCAGATCGTCCCTGTCAATCGTGACAAGTCCGGCGGACTCCAGTCCGGAAAGCACAGCCTCATTGTGGACAATCGCGCCGAGTGAGAATATCTTTTTGCCGTCGCCGTGCGCAAGCTCCTCCTCCGCGATGTTAACCGCCCGGATGACCCCGGCGCAGAACCCGGAATTCTTGTCAATGTCAACTGTCGCTCCCCGGCCCATCCCCTAATCTCCAAATCTTTCCCTGATGACCCGTCTCACCCATTCCATCTGCTCCTCCATCGTCATCTCAGAATTGTCCAGTTCAATCGCGTCCGCGGCCTTCCTCAATGGAGAGACCTCCCTGTGCGAGTCGATGTAGTCACGTTCCTTCAGGTTCGCGAGCACATCCTCAATGTCAACGCTCTCCCCCTTCGCCTCCATTTCAGCCGCACGCCGGCGCGCCCGCACCAGAGGGTCGGCAGTCATGAAAATCTTGAGTCCTGCATTCGGAAAAACCGTGGTCCCTATGTCCCTGCCGTCCATCACAATCCGCCCGCCGCGTCCGAACTCGCGCAGTTTCGCGTTCACATATTCCCGCACCTCGGGCACTGCGGACACCGGGCTGACCTTCCCCGAAACTTTCAGGCTGCGGATTTTCTGCTCCACGCAGCGGTCGCCGATGTAGGTTCTGCTTCCCCGTCCGTGATTCTCGAAATGCACGTCAAGCGTCTTCAAGGCTTCGATAAGCGCGTGTCTGTCGATACGGTTGTCCTTGGAAATCAGTCCGTTTTCTATCGCATATAAAGTCACGGCACGGTAAATCGCCCCGGAATCGAGATAGAGGAACGAAAGCTCCGAAGCTATCAGCCTGGCGAACGAACTCTTTCCCGTCGATGAATATCCGTCAATCGCAATCGTCATGTCGGGTATGTCGTGTCCTTTTGTCATCGTGTCGTATAATATGCTCCCGAAAAGGGGGGAATATTCATTGTAGCCGACAAAATTAAGAATCTGTATGGTTTATTCAAAACAAAATTTCCGATATTTGTGTTTTTCCTATGTTTCGGCATTGTTTTTTCAATGACGGAGCGGCTCCATACGGATGTCGGCGGCACAGTCCGCACGGAGATATGGACAAGGACATAAAAATTTACGGGAATATGAAAATATTGGTAATCGACGACGAACGTTCAATCCGAAACCTGATGCAGGAAATACTTGAAGACGAGGGACATTCGGTGGATGTGGCGGAAGACGGCGCGAAAGGCGTGGAAATGGCCGACAAGGAAAGATATGACATCATTTTCTGCGACATAAAGATGCCCGGACTTTCCGGTGAGGAAGTGCTCTCCACCTTGCATGGAAAGGGCATAGAGACCCCTGTAATCATGATTTCGGGGCACGGGGACATCGACACGGCGGTCAGCTGCATCAAGAAGGGGGCGTTCGACTTCCTTTCCAAGCCGCTGGACCTCAACCGCATTCTGATTACCATAAAGAACGCCACGGAACGCAGCAACCTCATCCAGGACAACAAGGTGCTGAAGAAGAAGGTCTACGGGCAGGAGATGGTCGGGGAGTCGGAGGCCATAATGAAGGTCAAGGACATGATTGAGAAGGTGGCTCCGACCGACGCGAGGGTGCTCATCCAGGGCGGCAACGGAACGGGAAAGGAGCTTGTGGCGAGGTCGCTGCACCAGAAGAGCCTGCGCTCGCAGATGCCCTACATCGAGGTGAACTGCGCGGCGATTCCTTCCGAACTGATTGAGAGCGAACTTTTCGGGCACGAGAAGGGTTCGTTCACCTCCGCCATCAAACAGCACAAGGGCAAGTTCGAACAGGCTGACGGAGGCACGCTCTTCCTCGATGAAATCGGAGACATGTCCCTCTCGGCCCAGGCCAAGGTGCTCCGCGTTCTTCAGGAGCGGAAACTTTCAAGGGTCGGTTCGGACAAGGACATCACCGTGGACGTGCGCGTGATTGCGGCGACGAACAAGAACCTCCGCGAGGAGATTTCCAAGGGCACTTTCCGCGAGGACCTCTACCACCGCCTCAGCGTGATTGTCATCACTGTTCCGGCCCTCGACGACCGCAAGAGCGACATTCCGCTGCTTGTGGACTATTTCATCAACCAGATCTGCGCCGAGAGCGGCAAGAGCATACGGCCGATTGCGCCGGATGCGATGGAACTTCTGGTCGGCCGCAGCTGGACCGGAAACATCCGCGAACTCCGCAATGTCGTGGAGCGTCTGCT
>CAVEDD010000023.1:4609-18351 GCA_963614515.1 Treponemataceae bacterium
CTGTTCTTCACGTTGGCGAGGCAGCGCTCGCGGTTGGCGGTGATGCCGTCGATGCAGAGCGTCCGCAGGGTGTCGAAGCCGTTCATCAGCAGGTCGGCGGACTCGAAGCAGCACTGTGCCATCACCGGTTCCATCGCGTTCAGCTCCATCTGGGCGGCATCTCCTGCAAGAGCCACGCAGACATCGTTGCCCATGACTTTGTAGGCCGTCTGTGTCATCACCTCGGGGATGACCGGATTCACCTTGCCGGGCATTATGGAGGAACCCGGCTGCATCGCCGGCAGATTGATTTCCCCCAGACCGCAGCGCGGGCCTGAAGCGAGGATCCTGAGGTCGTTGCAGATTTTGTTCACTTTTATGCAGACACGGCGCATCGCCGCGGAGAATCCCACCATGCCGGAAGTGTCGGATGTCGCCCCCACGAGGTCGGAGGCAAGTTTAACCGGCCATCCGGTGATTTCAGAGAGAGCATCGACGCATTTTTCCGCATAACCCGGCTCGGCGGCGATTCCCGTCCCGATTGCCGTCGCGCCCATATTCACCGTAAGGAAGTCCTCCGCGGCGAAGTTGAGATTGCGGACCTCGTCTTCAAGGATTGAGGCGAAGCCGTTGAATGTCTGTCCGAGGGTCATCGGCACGGCATCCTCCAGCTGGGTGCGCCCCATCTTGAGCACGTCGGCGAACTCCTCGCCTTTCTTCCGGAGGGAGGCGATGAGCATCTGAAGGTGCTCCACAAGTTTGAGGTTGGTGGCATAGAGTCCGAGATGAATCGCCGTCGGATAGGCGTCGTTCGTGGACTGCGAGCGGTTCACGTGGTCGTTCGGCGAGCAAAACTGGTACTCGCCCCTGCGGTGACCCATAATCTCAAGCGCACGGTTGGCTATGACTTCGTTGGCGTTCATGTTGGTCGTGGTGCCCGCGCCGCCCTGAATCATGTCGACCGGGAAAGCCTCGTGGTGCTTCCCCTCAAGGATTTCGCGGCAGGCCGCGACAATAGCATCCGCCTGGGCGTCGGAAAGAAGCCCGAGCTGACGGTTCGCCATCGCCGCGCCCATCTTCGTGATTGCCAATCCGTTGATGAACAGCGGATAATTTGAGAGTTTGAAGTTGCTTATCCGGAAATTCTCGATTCCCCTGAGCGTCTGCACTCCATAAAGTTTGTCGTCAGGGATTTCCCTGCTCCCGATGAGGTCGCTTTCGACACGCGTATTTTTCTGTTCCATATTTTCCAATCAATCGGATTTCATTCGCCTTCTACGGCAATCCGGTGCAAAGGTAGTAAGAATATGTTTAATTCTCCCACATTTTCATATGGTCGTTCTTTTGGCATATTTTGGGCATATTTTCAAAACAGATTCTTAATTTTGCGGCATGAAAATGACTTTGCTGACAGTCGGGAAGACCGACAGGGACTGGGTGCGGGACGGGATGGAGATTTACACAGACAGACTCCGGCACTACACGAACTTCGCTCTGGTGGAGATTCCCGAACTGAAGAAAGTTTCCGCACTGAGCCGGGAACAGATCAAGGAGAAAGAAGGAGAACTGATTCTCAAGAATATACGCCCTAACGACGATGTCATACTGCTCGACGAGCACGGGAAGGAATACAGCTCGACCGAGTGGGCGTCGGTCATAGACGGGAAGATTTCCGGCGGGGCGGCACGCGACATCGTCTTCGTCATCGGAGGGGCATACGGATTCAGCAGGGCGGTGTATGAGCGCAGCAACTCGATGGTGTCGCTCTCGCGGATGACATTCTCCCACCAGATGGTGAGAGCCATATTCGCAGAACAGCTCTACCGTGCCTTCACCATAATCAAAGGAGAACCGTACCATCACGAATGAACCGGCGGAGGTGTCGAGGGCCGATAAAACTTCATCTGAGACAAGAAAAAGATTTCATCTGAGGCAAGAATATGAGAGTGAATCTGAAACAAATCTGGAAAGACTGGATGCTGCCCATCGCGATGGCGAGCGGAGTTGCGGCATACCTGATTTATCACAGCATACCCGCGCTGGCTCCGGCCGGGCCATATCTTGAAAAGGCGGTGGGGATTATCCAGCCTCTGCTGATGTTCGTGATGCTGTTCCTGTCATTCTGCCGGATAGCGCCGCGCCAGATGAAGCCGCACAGGTGGCAGTTCTGGCTGCTGCTCGTGCAGACGGCGGGATTCGTGATTCCCGGCATCGTGCTGATGCTCTGCGGGGACGGGCACTACAACCTGCTCATCGAGAGCTTCATGATATGCATGATATGCCCAACTGCGACGGCGGCTGCGGTAATCACCGGGAAACTCGGAGGGGATATGCCCGGAATCATCACCTATACGATACTCATCAACATCGTCACGGCAGTCATAGTCCCGGCAATCGTCCCTCTCGTTCACCCCGCCGCAGGAATCTCGTTCATCACGGCGTTCAGCATGATTATGGCGAAAACTTTCCCGCTGCTCATAATGCCCTGCCTCTGCGCCTGGCTCGTGCGCTTCCTGCTGCCTGACTTCCACCGCTGGATTCTGCATTTCAACGACCTCGCGCTCTACATCTGGTCGGTTTCGCTTCCGCTCGCGATTGCGGTGACGACGAGAGCCATAGTCAAGAGCGACATACCGGTGGGCTATATGGTCGGGATGGCGGCCATCTCGCTGTTGTGCTGCGTGCTGCAGTTCTGGACCGGACGGAAAATCGGAGCGAAATGGGGGAACAATGTCACGGCGGGGCAGGCTCTCGGGCAGAAGAACACTGTTTTCGCAATCTGGATGGCCTATACTTTCATGACCCCTGTGACGAGCATAGCCGGCGGCTTCTACAGCCTATGGCACAACATCTTCAACTCATACCAGCTCTACCGCAAAGGTCACCCGCATCACCACAGCGACTAAAATTGTGAGAGAAATCTGTAAGTAATCTCCCCGACCTGATTGGCCGGAGCAGTGGAGGACATACTGAAGCGGGAAGTCCGGGCGGCCCGCACAGCCGACTTCCTCAGACACTCGTCATTGCTGGAAACGGCCTCGACGACCTTCGCGCTCACGACCACGCCGGAGTTGTTGACCTTTATCAGAACTGTCACATCCCCACCGTTGTAACATTTGTATGCAGGAACCGGGAGCGTGCTGGCCTTGCGCCCGTCAAGCGTCCAGCTCAGCACCGACGGCCCGGAATACTGCCTTCTGTCAGGCTTGCGTTCCTCGTCCCGGCGCTTCGGCCCGCTGATGTCGACAGTTTCCTCCCGTGCGTCCTCCTCCCGGGAATCCAGGCCTTTCAAATCCCGCTGCAGACGCTCGTTCTCCCGGTAAAGCTCCTCCGCGTCCGTGTTGCGGTCGTCCTTGAGAGGCGCGCTGCGGTCGACCGTGACATTCCGCACCGGCGTTCCGTAAGACCCCCCGGCAATCAAATCGTCCAGCCGGCGGCTTATGCTCTCCTTGAAATCCGCCTCCTTTTCCTCACGTTCGATTTTTTCCTGCTTCGAAAAATCCATCAGAAAACCGTTCTCCCCTTTCAACTGCGCCCCGATCTGCACAATCAGCAGGACGATAATCACCGCGAGATGGAATATCACGGTGACATACAGCCCTGCCCTGTCCTCTGAACTTATCCGGCGCATTGCGTGGATTACTGGTGGCAGGAATTCAGCGATTTCTCGATGGTCGCCGCAATCACGTCGATGGCCACCTTGTTGTGGCCGCCCTGAGGGATGATCACGTCAGCATATCTCTTGCTCGGCTCGATGAACTGGAGGAACATCGGCTTCACCGTACGGGAATATCTCTGTATCACCGTCTCCACGGTTTTGCCGCGTTCGATGATGTCCCGCGCCATGACGCGCATCAGCCTGTCGTCGTCGTCAGCATCCACGAAAATCTTGATGTCCATCTGCGCCCGGAGTTCCGCGCAGCAGAAGATGAGTATGCCCTCGACGATGATGACTTCCGCCGGATTGACCGTGACGGTCTCCGTCTGACTGCGCGAGCAGGTTATGTAGGAATAGACCGGCTGCTCAATGGATTTGCCGGCTTTCAAATCCTTAAGATGCTGAATCAGCAGGTCGAAGTCAATCGAATCCGGATGGTCGAAATTGACTTTCTGCCGTTCCTCCATCGGAAGGTGGCTGGAATCTTTGTAGTATGAGTCCTGAGGGATGACGACAACCCTCTCTTTCAACTGGTCTGTAAGAGCTTTCACCACTGTGGTCTTACCCGAACCGGATCCGCCGGCAATTCCGATTATCAGCATGTCTTTCCTTTATGAATTGTTTTCTGTCCTCAAGCCCGGGAAGTCCGGGGAATCACTAATATTCAGCATTCTTCGGAGTTCTCGGGAACGGAATCACATCCCTGATGTTGGCCATGCCGGTCACGAACAGGAGCAGCCTCTCGAAACCGAGACCGAAGCCGCTGTGTGGAGCCGAACCGAAGCGCCGCGTGTCGAGATACCACTCGAGCGACTCGCGTCCCATCCCGAGTTCATCGATGCGGGCGTTGAGCTTCTCAAGTGACGACTCCCTCTCCGAACCGCCGATGATTTCGCCGATTTTCGGGAAGAGCACATCCATTCCCCGGACGGTCTTTCCGTCCTCGTTCTGCTTCATATAGAAGGCCTTGATCTCCTTCGGATAGTCCGTAAGAATCACAGGACGGCCGAAATGCTTCTCGACAAGGTATCTCTCGTGCTCCGACTGGAGATCGACGCCCCAATAGACCGGAAACTCGAACTTTTCGCCCGATTCTTCGAGAATCTTTATGCCTTCGGTATATGTCAGACGCACAAAATCCGTCTTCACGACATTCTGAAGCCTCTCAATCAGTTCCTTGTCGTACATGTCGTTAAGGAACTTGAGGTCATCCATGCAGTGGTCGAGGGCATAGCGGATGAGCGACTTGATGAAGTCCTCCGCAAGGTCCATATTGTCGTTCACGTCGTAGAACGCCATCTCCGGTTCAATCATCCAGAACTCGGCGAGGTGGCGCGGCGTATTGGAATTCTCCGCACGGAAAGTCGGCCCGAAGGTGTAAATTTCACCGAGAGCCATCGCCCCGAGCTCGCCCTCCAGCTGTCCGCTGACAGTAAGGCTGGTGTGGCGGCCGAAAAAATCCTGGCTGTAATCGACCTTGCCGTCCTTCGTGCGCGGCGGATTCTCCATATCGAGGGTCGTCACCTGGAACATCTGCCCCGCGCCCTCGCAGTCGGAAGCCGTGATGAGCGGAGTGTGAAGATAGACGAATCCCTTGCTGTTGAAGTAGTTGTGTATGGCGTACGCCATCGCGTGGCGTATTCTCAGAACCGCGCCGAAAGTGTTTGTCCTCGGACGGAGATGCGCGATTTCGCGGAGGAACTCAAGGGAATGCCCCTTCTTCTGGAGGGGATATGTCTCCGGATCCGCCTCGCCGTACAGTTCAATCTCCTTCGCCTGAATCTCCACCGCCTGACCGCTTCCGAGAGAAGCCACAAGCTCTCCCGTCACAGCGATGCACGCGCCGGTGGTGATTTTCTTGAGCAGATTCTCGTCAAAGGCGGCGAGTTCCACGACAACCTGGATGTTGTTTATCGTCGAGCCGTCATTCAGGGCGATGAAATTTATGTTTTTGTTCCCTCTCTTCGTCCTGACCCAACCTTTTGCCAGAACGGTCCTGCCCGGTTCGGACGAAAGCAGGTCCTTGACCTTGGTTCTGATTATCTTTTCCATTTTCCGAAAACATTACGCCCGACCATTCGGCGGTCAGACTAAAAATCCTGCAAAGATAGCAAGCAGTCTCCGCTTTTTCAACAAAAAACAGGAACTGTTTTACTTCTGAGTGCAGAGTATCTTTTCCTTGATCTGCGTGTTGTCGTAGAATCCCGTGAATTTCTCCGCATTCTTCCCTATCGCATAAATCGGGACAGGGCAGCCGGTGTGCCCGTGGGCGGACCAGTTCACGTGTCCCCTTGCGTTCAAGGCTGCGTTGTCCTCGTCTGAAAGAGACGAATCGTCGTGGGCGCAGTTCTCCCAGAATTCATCCAAGACTTCCCACTTGGTCTGATAGTTTTTCGTCCCGAAAGTGAAGCCGCCCGTCTCGTGGTCGGCCGTCACGAGAATGAGAGTCTCGTCCGGATGCTTGAGATAGAATGCGTAAGCCTCAGCAACGGCCTTGTCAAGGAGTTTCACGCTCTCTATGACGCGCATCGTCCTGCCGCTGTGCGACGCCCAGTCGATATAGCCCTGCTCGCACATTATGAAGAAAGGCTTCTGTTCGTCAAAAGTCGACAGGCAGGCGTGGAGAAAGTCCGCCGACTGCATGCCTTTTCCCGCCATCGCAAGGTCATAGTTCTTGTTGGAGTCCATATTGTCGAAATCATCTGACTGCTCCGGGTTTGCAGGAAGAAGAACCTTGGTGCGGGATGACGATGCCGCAAGTTCATCGAGCCCGAAGCAGACATCGGTGTTCCCGTCAGCTTCGATGACCTTCACGATATCCTCGCTGCCGTGTTTCCTGCCGTAACGGTCCACAATTTCAGAGCCGCCGAGGAAGTCGAAGCCGCACGAAGCCAGCTCCCCCGCTATGTCGTAGTAGAGGTTTCTCTTCTGAACATGCGCATAAAATGCCGCAGGCGTGGCGTGATTGACCGGACCGTCCGACATTATGCCCACCTGGTAGCCGGCATCCTTGAGTTCGTAGGCCACGGATCTCATAGGCTCACCCTCGGCATCCACTCCGATGCAGCCCGTATTGGTCTTCTGCCCGCAGGCTATCGCCGACCCGGCCGCAGCGGAATCCGTCACACCGCTGTCCGCACACCAGGTCCGGGTCAGACCGACAATCGGGAACTGCGTGAAAGTGAGATAGCCCCCGCCGTAGCAGGAATCCTGATAGGCGAGAAAAGAGTCGGCCGCCGAAGCATGGGCGAGACCCATACCGTCACCGATGAAAAGGAAGATGTACTTGGGAGTCGTCTGCTCCTGAGTCTTTTTGAATGACGCCACGACGCAGACCGTAGCGACGGCGACAAGAACAGTCGCCACTATGATTGAAAACTTTCTCTTGTTCATTATAATCCGTTCTTATCTGCCGACAAATGGCAGGCAGGTGTCAAAAAAAGGATGCCCGATGATTCACTTTCACAGGGCATCCCTCAAGCAAGTTTCAGGAAGTTGTCCAATGATTGGGACAACCCCTCATATGGGAATTATTTTTCAGCCTTTCTGGCCGCGTACATGATTTTGAGCGCGGAGCACCTTCTCAGCTCCTGCTTCACGTCCGTCACAATACCCATAGTTGTGTTCTCGTCAGCTCTGATTGAGACCGTCATGAACGACCTGTCAGCCTCGCTCTTGGAGTCACGCTCCGCAGCGATGAAGTCACGGATGTCATCGACAGTCTTGAAGGAATCGTTCAACTGGATTCGGGAGTCTGTTCCGAACTGCGACTGGAGGTGCTTCGCCGGCGTTCCTATGTTTATGTAGGAAGCAAGGTCTTTCCTTTCCAGTTTCGCAACCTCGGTCGCCTCCGGGAGTTTCACGATGACCTTGTTCTCCGTCTTGCGGAGGTTCGTCGTCACCATGAAGAAGAACAGGAACATGAACACGATGTCCGACGTCGATGACGTGCTGGCCATCGGGGTCGACTTCTTACCGTCTTTTCTGAATTTTGACATATCCTATTCTCCTATCTTTTTGAAACATCCTTAGGCTCGGCCTCGGAAATCTTCTGAGGGACAGCCTCGCGAACGATTTTCTGCTGCTCTTCGGTAAGCCTCTCGTAAGGCTTTCCGTAATTTGCGCGGGAAAAATCGTTACGAATCTCGTTTATAGCCTTGACCAGCTCGTTCTGAACAGCGATGTAAGCCTGATAGGCTTGTGCCTCGGTCGTTCTGGAGAGAAATCACGCCCTCGGAAACCGGATATGCTCCGAATCCCTCGATGTCCTTGATTTTCTTCTCCGGCAACTTCGGGTCGTCGGACGGGTTGGTAAGGAATTCCTTGATTTTATCTTTCAACTGGCTGACATCCATCGCTTCGTTTCCGGCGAAAAGTCGGTCCGCAGAGTTAATCTTCACAATGATGATATTGCGTCGATTGACTTTCTGATCCTCGGCCTTCTGATTTTCCGCCGGCATAGGCGGAAGACGGCGCTGCAAGCCCGAATCCTGATTCATCGTAGTGGTCATCAGGAAGTAGCAGAGCAACAGGAACGCGATGTCCGCCGTAGAACTCGAATTTATTTCTGGTGTCTTTTTGTTGGCCATGGTTGTCGATTATTTGTTGCGTACCGCGCTTACGACGGCTCCCACCAGAATTGCAAGGACTGCTCCTGCGCAGGAGAGATAAGCGACGTTCAGTATGGTGTCAGTAAACTTGAGCATTCCCGGTGTGGCCTGCACGGTGGAACTGGTGAGTTCCGTACCCGGAGCCAGCACATACGCGATGCCGATGACTGCGGCCGCTATCACAAGACCCGCTGCGAAACTGATGAGTTTCTTCGGATTGTTCTTGATGGTGAAGAAAAGTCCCAGCAGAATGACGGCGAGCACAGCGATTCCAATCAGAGCATACGCGCAGTAAAACAGGATATCAGTGGCTATTCCATCAGCAGTCGTAAAGCCGTAAACCATTCCGAAAACCGTAAGGCATACGCCGATGAAGATAAGTACCCACTCTATTATTTTAACTACTTTTGCGTACATTGTGTTCCCGATTTATTTTTCCTGATATTTCACAACGATGTCGATGAGACTGATGGAAGCGTCCTCCATTTCGATGGTGCGCTTTTCAATCTGAGCGAGGATGTAGTTGTAGAACACCTGAAGAATCATGGCGACGATCAAACCGCCGACAGTCGTAATCAAGGCGACCTTCATACCTCCTGCGACAATGTTAGGGGAGATGTCACCGGCTGCCTGGATTGCATCGAACGCCTGAATCATACCTACGACAGTTCCCAAGAATCCGAGTGAAGGAGCGATGGCGATGAAGAGGGAAATCCAGCTCAGTCCGCTTTCCATAAGGCTCATCTGGACGGAGCCGTAAGAAACGACAGTCTTCTCGACAACGTCAACGCCCTGATCCATACGGAGGAAGCCCTGATAGAAGATGCTTGCCACAGGGCCTCTGGTGCTGCGGCAGACATCCTTCGCAGCCTCGACTCCGCCTTCCTCGAGAGCTTTCTCGATGCTTTCGAGAAGCTTCTTGGTGTTGGTCTTGGAGAAAGCAAGGTAGATGATGCGCTCGATTGCTATGGCAAGACCGAGGATAAGGCAGAGCACGATAGGAGCCATATACAGAGGGTCTCCCTCGATGAACTTCGTCTTCAATGCCTGATGAAGAGGAACTTCTTCCTGAGCTGCAGTCAATTCAGCGAGAGAAGCCGGCTGCGACGGAGCAGCGGTAACCTCTTCGGTGGATGCGGCACCGGCTGCAGCCTCCTGAGCTGATGCGAACTGTGCAGAAAAGGCCATCAAGCCAATAGCTGCCAAAAACATTAAAACTTTTTTCATAACGTTTTTTGATAATTAATACTATTAAATTGTTTGTTTTTCGTTTAAACAGCCGTTCCCACGGCTGCGGGCGCGGAATCGGCGCATCACCACAACCTTGAAAATCGGTGCAATTTAGCAATAAAAAATCATAGAAAAAACATTTGCGGGGATATTTGTCCCTAAAAAGTTGCGGACAAGCTCCCTGAAAGAGCGGCGGCCGTCGCGGATTCAGACTGTGATTTCTCCCCTGAGACTCCGTTCCAGAGACTTTTCAACAGCTGCATTGTCCGAATTTTCCCCGAGGAGCACGAACAGTTTCGCAAGGGCGCTCTCCGTCGTGCTGTCGTAGCCGTTGAGCACGCCGGCAAGCTTGAGACACCGTCCTGTGGCATATATGTCCATATTCACTGAACCGGAAGGGCACTGGGTGACATTGAGCAGAATCTTGCCCATTTCATGGGCCTCCCGCACCGTCGAAAGGAACCATTCGGACGAAGGTGCGTTCCCCGAGCCGTAGGTTTCTATCACGACGGCCCGCGTCCCCTCGCCGCAGAGAATGTTCCTCACGACTTCCGAAGTGATTCCAGGATGGATCTTCAGTATGGAGACCCTGGTGTCGAGCCTCTTGTGGAACACCGGCCTGCGGCTCCAGTCCTCCGGCTTCAGAATCAGGGCGGAATTGTAGCGTATGCTGATTCCGGCTTCGGCGAGCGGCGGCAGGTTCTCGCTGCTGAACGCCTTGAAATTGTCCGAACTCATCTTGGTCGTACGGTTGCCGCGCATCAGAAGATTGTCGAAACAGATGCAGACTTCGGGGACGAGCGCATGCCCCTCTGAATCCTTCGCGGAGGCGATCTCCACGGCGGAAATGAGGTTTTCCTTTCCGTCGGTGCGCGGAGTCCCTATCGGCAGCTGGCTCCCGGTGAAAATCACGGGTTTGGTGAGATTCTCTATCATAAAGCTCACGGCCGAGGCTGAATAGGACATTGTGTCCGTCCCGTGAAGCACGACAAAGCCGTCATATTCATCATATTTCCTTTCTATGAGTCCGACAAGCGTCACCCAGGTCGAAGGTTCGACATCCGAGGAGTCGATTATCGGGCTGAACGAGCACGAATCGATGCGGCAGGCGAATTTCGCGAGTTCCGGCACTTCGTCAAGAATCTGACTGAAATTGAACGGCTTCAGCGCACCGTCTGCAGGGTCGGATTTCATACCTATCGTCCCGCCGGTGTAGATTATGAGTATGGACGACTTGCTGTTCTCTGTTTTCATATCCCGAAAAGTTTTTCCGCGTTAGCCGTTGTCACCGATGCGACTTCATCGACGGGGACTTCCTTCAGTTCAGCGAGTTTCCCGGCGATGAGCGGGATATATGAACTTTCATTCCGCGTCCCCCTGTATGGAGCCGGGGTCAGATACGGCGAATCCGTTTCAAGCAATATCCGGTCGAGAGGGATTGATTTCACGGTCTCGGCGATGGATGCCTTCTTGAAGGTCAGCACCCCGCCTATGCCCACGTACCAGTCTCCGTAACGGTTCATCTCGCGGAATGTCTCGACGCTGCCGCCGTACGCGTGGAAAACTCCGCGCAGCCCCCGGCCGCGGAAATCTTCAAGAACCTTGAAAACCTGAGCCGTAGCCTCCCGGTTATGGATGATTACCGGAAGCCCGAGTTCGAGGGAGAGCTCAAGCTGGATGCGGAAGACTTCCGCCTGGTCTTCCAGATTGTCGCTGCGCCAATGCAGATCCATTCCGGTCTCCCCCACGGCGACGATATTTCTGCCGACAAATCCGCGGAGGGAGTCGATTTCCTGTCTCCAGTCATCTCCGAATTCAGTGGGATGGAGCCCGAGACACGGGAATGTCCTCCCCGGAAACCCGTCGCAGAGGGCGAACATCGCTTCGCGCACGGAACTGTCCGTGTCCGGCATCACGATTTTCGTGACACCGGCGTCGAAGGCCCGGCGTACCGCCGCGGAGCCGTCACCCTCGTATGCCGCATCGTAAAGATGCGAGTGTGTATCGATGAAATTCAGCATAACGGCGGCAAATTTACGAATCTGTTTCGATAAACGAGCAACGACCCGGCTCACTTTGCCGCTATCGTGCAGCGGCGCAGCAGGTCGACGCTTATGATTCCGTCACTCTCGAGCAGAGCCGCAAGTTCCGCCACCTGTCTGTACGGCAGCCCGGTAGCCGTACACAGACCATCGTAGTCTATGCCACGCTTTTCCCTTATTTCGAGCAGGATGTCCGTCATCCCGGCAATCCTGTCTTCCGGCAATGTCCGTGAATATCGCGACTTAAGAGTTTCGTGAACATCGTCCGTCCAGGTGTCTCCGGCAGCCGCCGCTCCGCGGCCTGCACGCCGGCCGCCTCCGTTCCTCCCCTGCGGTCCCCGCCCGCCCCCGCAAAGCCCGAGCTGCGCGTCAAGCTCGGAAAGCGAGTCCAATATCTCAGCGACCCCCTCTCTTATCAGACGGTTGCAGCCCCGGGAACGGCCGTCGTCCCCGCGTCCCGGCAGGGCGAACACCGACCGGTCGTAGGAAAAAGCGAACCTGCACGTAATCATACCGCCGCCCTTCACCGCCGATTCCACGAGAATCACGCTGTCGCTCAGCCCCGCTATTATCCTGTTCCGACGGATGAAATTCAAGGCCAGCGGCGCCGTCCCCGGCGGATAGTCCGTGACAAGCGCACATCCGGACAAAGCGGCAAGGCGCTCCGCGAAGTCCCTGTGTCTGCCCGGATAAACGGTGTCGGCTCCGGTCGGCATGACGGCCACTGTGGGCAGGCCGCATTCCACGGCTGTGCGGTGCGCGAGGATGTCCGTTCCGTACGCGAGTCCGCTGACTATGCACGGAGACGCCCCGGAAGCCGCGAGTGTCCTCACGATGTCACGGCACCACTGCTCTCCGTAGGGCGTGATCTCCCGCGTTCCGACGACCGCGACATAATGCCCGAGTCCGAAAATCTGCCCCAGCGGGCTGCTTCCGCGCACGAAAAGCCCCACAGGAGCATCCTCACAGCCTTTCAGCCGTTTCGGATAGTCGGGCGAAGTCAGCCCGACAAAGCGCACGCCCTCCCTGCGCATCTCCCGGAGCGTCGATTCTGCCCGTTCGAGCTCCCCGCAGCAGATTCGGCCGCGATACTTGCTGTACGGGCCGAACACGGCGTCTTTCTCCCCGTCGCTCAAGGCGAACACGGCCGAAGCGCTTCCGAGATTTTCCAGAAGAGCGCCGGCAATCTTCGGTTCATATCCGAAAATGGTGTTGAGCGCGCAGAGACAGACCGTCTCATAATTGTTTTCCATCCGTAATTCTGAAGTTTGCGAATCATTCCCGCCCGGGCGGGATTTCACGGAATCCCGCAAAGGCATTTCCGCAAATTTATGCCGGGCAAAAAGAAAAAACCGCCGATCCGAAAATTCCGAACGGCGATTTTTTCTCTTTTTATATGTTCTGTACTTTTTTTTGATGTTCCTGCGGCAGATACATACGGCGATACATCAGATGATAAGCAGCGCATCTCCATACGGACCGAACTTGTAGCCCTCGTCAAGCGCGACCTTGTAGGCATGCATGACTTTCTCATAGCCTCCGAACGCCGCCACGGACATCAGCATAGTCGACTCGGGGAGATGGAAATTGGAGACAATCGCATTCGGGACAGCGAAACGGTAGGGAGGGAATATGAATTTGTTCGTCCAACCGTCATAAGGCTTGACCTCGTCATCCGTGGTCACGAAGGTCTCGAGAGCGCGCATCACGGTAATTCCGACGGCAAGAACCCTGTGGCCGCTTCTCTTGGCGGCATTTATGGAATCCGCAGCCTCCGGGGTGACGATGAGCCTCTCCGAGTCCATCTTGTGCTTCGACAGATCCTCGACATCGACGGACCGGAAATGTCCTATCCCCATGTGAAGGGTGATGAACGTCTTGTCTATATCCTTGAGCACCATTCTGTTGAGAAGTTCGCGGCTGAAATGCAGACCGGCGGCGGGCGCACAGACGGCGCCTTCTTCAGTGGCGTAAATGGTCTGGTAACGCTCCTCATCCTCCTTGGTCACCGAAGGCTTCACCCATTTCGGAACCGGTGTCTCGCCGAGAGAAAACAGAGCCTCCTTGAATTCCTCATAGCTTCCGTCATACAGGAAACGGAGTGTACGCCCCCTGGACGTGGTGTTGTCGATCACCTCGGCCACAAGGCTTTCGTCCTCTCCGAAATAGAGTTTGTTGCCGATTCTTATCTTCCTGGCCGGATCGACAATCACGTCCCACAGG
>CAVEDD010000024.1:0-18261 GCA_963614515.1 Treponemataceae bacterium
GTCTGCATAGATTACTGCAATCTGGTTTTGGCTGAATTTGACGGCCGCGGTCTTGACGGCCACATAGTCCTCGAAAGGAATGAAACTTACATTGTCGATGTCGTCCGTCATATAGAGGGTGCAGAGTTTCTCGACCCTCTGTTCGCGGGTGAGAGCCTCGTCCGCAAGCCCGTATTTCACGAAATCTTCGGGGCTGTTGATTTCAAGATTGTCAATCAGGGAGTTGAACTTTCCGAGTTCGATTCCGCGTGACTGAGCAATCTGCGAAGCCAGACTGTTCCAGATGGAACTGATCATTTCCTGAGTCTGTTCGCGGTTTTCCGGAGATATGCTGTTCTTTATGTACATTTCGCCGGCGGACTTGTATTTTCCGTGGCGGATCAGCTGCATGTTCACTCCGAGCCTGTCGAGAATGTCCTTGAGGAAGAACATCTGTGTTGAGACTCCGATCAGAGTGTTCATCCCGCCGTTGCTTCCGGTCACATAGACCTTGTCGGCGACACTGGCGAGATAGTAGCTCGCGTTGGACGGGTTCTCGGTGAACGCCACTATGGCCTTGCCGCTGAGCCTGAAGTCCGCGAGAGCCTTGCGGAATTCCTCAAGTTCCGCGATTCCGGCTGAGACGCCGTCCGGACGGAGGTAGATGAACCTGATTCCCGGATCCGCCGCTGCCGCCTTCACCGCCTGAACGGCATCCCATATCCCTATGCTCGTCGGCTGGGCTTCGGTCGAGAACATGCTCGGGCTGAGGCTGAAACTGAAAGGCTGGGACTGTTCGTCCAACACGATGTTCGAGAGGTCCACGTTGAGGACTCCCTCCTTGGCGATTACCGGTGTTTCAGATGATGACAGCGCAGCCACCGAGCCGATGAAACTGAACATCATCACCACCCAGAGCACTGAAAAAATCAGCAGTCCGGCCACCACAGCCAGAAGCATTTTTACAAAATCTTTCATGGTATCCTTGAGTTTTATTGTTTTTCAATCCGATTCTAATCCGATTCTGACAACGAATTATTCAATAACGCGCAAAGTTATGAAAAATAGGGATATTTTTTTCCAAAATACACTTGCAATCCGGTTGCATCGTGCGGGAATGGATTTTGTTCGCGCCGTCCGGGTTTTGAATCACTATGAAGAAAGAGATATATTTCATCGCCGCACTCGCATTCTGCGGCACGGCGGCACTTCGTGCCCAGACCCCTGACACCACGGGGATTTACGGAGAGAGGCAGGACAGCCTTCAGGCTGCGGTATTCACCGCGCATCAGTCGGGGAACTATCTCCCCCGGGGGAAGGAAATCAGAACTGAGGTCATTTCGGCGGCCGGTCTGTGCAAAATGGCCTGCTGCAACCTCGCCGAGAGTTTCGAAAATTCGGCAAGCGTGACGGTCGGCTACTCGGACGCAGTCACGGGCGCACGCCAGATCCGGCTTCTCGGCCTTTCCGGAGTCTACACCCAGATGCTTGACGAAAACCGTCCGGTAATGCGCGGACTTTCAGCTCCTTTCGGACTTTCCTACATTCCGGGGCAGTGGCTGGAGAGCATCCAGATTGCCAAAGGTTCCACCTCCGTCATCAACGGCGTGGAATCGATGACGGGACAGATAAACATGGAACACCGCAAACCGACGGACGAGAAGCCTCTGTTCCTCAACTATTCGGCGATGAGCGACTCCAAAATGGATTTCAATGTCGCCTCATCCCTCCAGCTGGACGAAAGTTGGAGCACCGTCATACTCGGCCACGTCTCAGGCAACTTCGCCACGCTTGACCATAACCACGACACCCTCCTCGACGATCCGCGCATGCTCCAGTTCAACCTCGCCAACCGCTGGCTCTACTACGCCCCGAGCGGCGTGCAGGTCCGTTTCGGAGTGCGCGCCCTGCGTGACAGCCGTCTCGGAGGCCAGATGCTCAAGGACTCCGAAGGCAGGAAGCATTTCTACGACCACGACAGTTACAAGCTCGACGGACTGACCGACAGCGAGATAAATCCCTGGGGATCGAACATCCTCAACCAGTCCATAAACGGCTATCTCAAGGTCGGCGTGCCTCTGAACGAAGACAATTCGCAGAACATCGCTCTCGTGGCCGACTACAGCTACCAGGATATGGACTCGTGGTTCGGTTCCACGAAATATCTCGCCGGGCAGCATTCCGGCTTCCTCAACCTGCTCTATCAGAACGAAATCAATGAAAGCCATAAATTCACTCTCGGGCTGAACGGCGTTCTTGACAGCTACAATGAGGACTTCTCCAGGCTGTACCGGAGCATCGCGGCGGCGGAGACTTTCAACGGTGTCACGAATCTCGGAAATGTCGGAATATTCGGAGAATACACCTTCCATTACGGGGACAAGTTCTCGGCAATCGCTGGTGTCCGGGGAGACTGGTATTTCGCGAAGAACGGTACAGTCGAAGACCCGAAGCTCTCATCGAAGCCGCATATATCCCCGCGTCTCACATTGAAATATTCCCCGATTGAAGAAATCGTGCTCCGGGCCAACGGAGGCAGGGGACTGAGATATTCCACACCTCTGATTGACAACATCGGCGTGTTCTCGACAGGCAAGATTTTCAACGGAGCCTACAACGACCACATACTCGAAGACGCGTGGACCTTCGGAGGCAATGTCACCTATTACATGCCTTTCGGCGCTTCGTCGAACACCTACCTGAGCGTCGATTATTTCCGTACGCAGTTCGTGCAGCAGATGGTCGTGGACTATGAACACCTTGAAAATCAGATTGATTTCTATTCTCTTGACGGCCGTTCGTTCACCGACAACATCCAGCTGGACTTCAATGTCGAGCCTGTGGAGCGCTTCACCGTCACCGCGACTTTCCGCTACACCAACGCCAAGATTGAACTTGCCAACAAAGGCCTGACCGAAAGACCGCTCACAAGCCGCTGCAAGGGTGTTCTGAATCTCCAGTATGCCCTGCCTCTGAACAAGTGGATTTTCGATTTCACCGCTTCAGTGAACGGTTCGTGCCGGGTCTATGATTTTATGAGGGAGATGAAGGACTCCGACGGGAATCTGCTGTACAAGGACGGGCGTACTCCGGTCTATCCGCTTCTGTATGCGCAGGTTACGAAGAGATTCAAGGGGTTGGACATCTATGTCGGCGCGGAGAATCTGACCAATTACAGACAGAAGGTCGTGGTCTCCGGCGACACCTTGGCGGACGGGCACATCGATCCGCGTTCGCAGTCGTTCGACGCGAGCTGCATCTGGGGTCCGCTGATGGGGGTTAAGGTATATGCCGGCCTTCGCTACACCCTCTGGAAGTGAGGGTGAAATTCTGCAAAAAAGGCACTTGCTTCGTTATGCTCGTCGTCCAAATCCTCACAACCGTCAGGTTGCTGCGGTTTGAACTCCTCGCAAGCCTTGCAATTGCACTTTTTATCAGAATTTCACATCCCGGCGGTTGTTTTTGTTGCTTGCAGGCTTTTTGTCTCTGAGGTTGTTTTTGATGCTTACAGGCTTTTTGTCTATGAGGTTGTTTTTGTTGCTTGCAGGCTTTGTGTCTCTGAATTGTCGTTATGCTTGAAAAGATTGAAATTGACATTATAATAAAATCTACACGATTATGAGAAAAATGATTTGTCTGTTTGCGGCGGTTGCCGTGGCTGCCGCGATGTCCGCCTGTCCTGCGGGGGCGGCTTCAGCCGGAGTTTCTGAGAATGTTTCCGTGAACGGGGCGGCGCTTGTCTCAGCGGCCAAGGCTCCGAAAGGTGAAATCAAGACTGTGGTGTTCTCCACAAAGCTCCACTGCAAGAACTGCGTCGCCAAAGTCAATGAGAACATCTCTTTTGAAAAGGGGGTGAAAGATCTCAAAGTCGATCTTGAGGCTCAGACCATCACCATTAAATATGACAGTTCCAAGACTTCGGTGGAGAAGCTTGCGGCAGCCATCAACAAACTCGGCTATCCTGCGACTGTGCAGAAATGACCGTGCAGAAATGACCGCCTAGAAATGACTGTCCGGAATGACCGTGCAGAAATGAAGCCCGTCTTCTTTGAAAAGCAGACAATGTTTCTTAAATTCGCGGATTGAAGGGTGACTTTTATCCCCCCTCATTGTAATATATTATGTACAGAATACTGGAAAAGGAGTTTCTGACTCCGAGCATCTGCAAGATGAAGGTTTCTGCTCCGAGAGTCGCGTCCGCCGCGCTTCCGGGGCAGTTCCTTATTGTCAGGACAGACGAGAAAGGGGAGCGCATACCATTGACAATCAGTGATTATGATGCCGGGGAAGGGACGGTGACAATCGTCATTCAGGCAATCGGGGCGTCCACGATGCAGATGTGCGGGATGTCCGTCGGGGATGGCTTCGCCGATGTCGTCGGGCCTCTCGGAGTGCCGTCCGACTTTACGGAAACCCCTTCGGAAGAATTGCGCGGACGGAAATATGTCTTCATCGCGGGAGGGGTCGGCACTGCTCCGGTCTATCCGCAGGCGAAGTGGCTGCACGAGAGGGGTGTCTCCGTGGATGTGATTGTGGGGGCGAAGACCGCAGAACTCATAATATATGAGAAGGAGATGGCGGCCGTCTGCGACAATCTCCACATCTGCACCGACGACGGTTCGCGTGGTTTTCACGGGCTTGTCACTGCCAGACTCGAACAGCTTGTGACCGAAGAACATAAGGAATATGACCGGGCTGTGGCAATCGGGCCGATGATTATGATGAAGTTCGCCGTACTCACCGCGAAGAAACTCGGGCTGCCCATGGTCGTGAGTCTCAACACGCTGATGATTGACGGAACGGGGATGTGCGGGGGCTGCCGCGTGACCGTGGGCGGACGCACCCGTTTCGCCTGTGTCGAGGGCCCGGAGTTCGACGGCTATGAAGTGGATTTCGACGAGGCCATGCGCCGTCAGGGGATGTACAGGGCGCAGGAACAGGCCGCCCGCGAGGCTTTCGAGAAGCACAGATGCAGACTGGCATAGCGGAAGCCGATGATTTCTCGGGAGTCTTCCGAAGCAGCTCCCGAAGTGGCGGGGTCTGAAGTAAAGGGAGAATAAACAGGACATAAAATGGCGAACAGAATACCGAGAGTCCCGGTGAGGGAACAGGATCCGAAGAAAAGGGCGGCAAACTTCGAGGAGGTCTGCTATGGATATGACAGGGAAGAGGCGATGCTTGAGGCGACGCGCTGTCTGCACTGCAAGATTCCGCACTGCGTGGCTGCCTGTCCGGTGAACGTGAAGATTCCGGACTTCATCGCGAAAGTGGCTGAGTTTGACTTTGCCGGCGCCGCGCAGGTCATCGCTCAGGACTCGTCGCTTCCGGCGGTCTGCGGGCGCGTATGTCCTCAGGAGACGCAGTGCGAGGGTTCGTGCGTGCTCGGGGTGAAGTTCGAGCCTGTGGCAATCGGCAAACTGGAACGCTTCGTCGCCGACTGGAGCCGGGAGCATCCGGAAGGGGTTTCCGGTGATGCTTCAAACGGGGAGACTTCCGGTGCGGTCGCCGAAACGGGAAAAGACGGCTCCGATGCTGACGGCGGGGCGGCGGTTCAGCCGGAAAAGAACGGTCACCGCGTGGCGGTGGTCGGCAGCGGCCCGGCCGGGCTTGCCTGCGCGTCCGACCTTGCAAAGCTCGGCTACGATGTGACCGTCTTCGAGGCTCTGCACAAGGCCGGGGGAGTGCTTGAATACGGCATCCCCGAATTCCGTCTCCCGAAAGACACGGTGCTTGCCGCAGAAATCGCCGCCGTCCGCGCCCTCGGAGTCCGCATCGAGACAGATGTCGTGGTCGGGCGCACTGTGACGGTCGATTCGCTGCTCGGCAAGGAAGGTTTCGACGCCGTGTTCATCGGCTCGGGAGCCGGACTTCCTAAGTTCATGGGCATTCCCGGAGAGAGTCTGAACGGCGTCTATTCCGCAAACGAGTTCCTCACGAGGAACAATCTGATGAAGGCCTACCGTGACGACTATGCCACGCCGGTCAATGTCGGCCGTCGTGTCGTGGTGGTCGGCGGAGGCAATGTCGCCATGGACGCGGCCCGCACGGCACTGCGGCTTCAGGGAATGCGCTCCTCCGGCGTTCCCGAGACCGTCTCCGTGGTTTACCGCCGCACTGAAACCGAACTTCCGGCAAGGCGCGAAGAAGTGCACCACGCCAAGGAAGAGGGCATAGCCTTCGAGTTCCTGACCAATCCGGTTGAGATTCTTTCCGACGAAAAGGGGAATGTGCGCGCCGTGAGATGCATCCGAATGGAACTCGGCGAGCCCGACGCGAGCGGCCGGCGCTCTCCTGTGGCCATTCCCGGTTCCGAGTTCGAGATTCCCGCCGACACCGTAATCATGTCGCTCGGCACATCTCCCAACCCGTTGATTGCCGGCACGACCCCGGGACTCAAGACCACCCGTCGGGGAGGTCTTGAAACCACCGATGAAGTGGTGACGAGCCGTCCGGGAGTCTTCGCCGGAGGCGATGCCGTCACCGGAGCCGCCACCGTAATCCTCGCGATGGGGGCCGGCCGCAAGGCCGCAGCAGCAATCGACAGGTATATCCGTGAAAAATCAGAAACAATATGAATATGAAGAAAATGATGTGTATCGCACTTGCCGCAGTCTGCGGTTTGAGCGCCTGCGCCCCGAAGCACCAGGTCGGAATCGTCGCCCACAGGGGTTACTGGAACTGCCCGGAGGGCGGAATGTCCCACAACTCCATCGCCTCTCTCAAGGCCGCCTGCGAACACGGCTTCTGGGGGACGGAATTTGACGTGAATATGACTTCCGACGGGGAACTTCTCGTCTATCACGACGGTGAGATAGAGGGCAGGCGGATTAACTTCACTCCGAAAGCCGAGTTCGACCATTTCCGCCTTCCGAACGGGGAGCATATCCCGACGCTTGACGAATATCTCTCCGTCGCGCAGAATTATCCGAAGACAAAACTCGTCCTTGAACTGAAATGGCACGATGCGGCGCTCGAACAGCAGGCGGTCGATGCCGTCGTGGCTTCACTCAAGGCTCACGGTCTCTTCACTCCGGAACGCGTGATGTTCATCTCCTTCTCCCTCAGCGAGTGCCGCAGAATGGCGGAGGCCGCTCCGGGATTCACGGTCCAGTATCTCAGCGATGACTGCGACGATTTCGACACTCTCGCCGCCAACGGAGTGAACGGAATCGACCTGTATTTCCCCTCCTTTCTCGCGGATTCCAAATGGAAGGATGGCGCTCTCTCCCACGGCTTCGGCA
Organism: Treponemataceae bacterium; assembly: GCA_963614515.1. Taxonomy (GTDB): domain Bacteria; phylum Bacteroidota; class Bacteroidia; order Bacteroidales; family UBA932; genus Cryptobacteroides. The sequence goes on from CAVEDD010000024.1 coordinate 7,221, forward strand.
TAAATGTCTGGACGGTAAACGGAGAAGACGACATACGCCGCTGTCTCGAGGCGGGAATCGATTTCATCACGACGGACAATCCCGAGCTTGCGAGGACGGTTCTCAGCGAAACCGATGGTATGAAAGAATTCAAATATTAAAAACAATACGATAAATATTAAAATTTTTTATAAAATATAGCGTATATTCTGAAATTTAGCTATATTTGCGGAATCAAGAAGAATATTCAGATGAAAAGATTCCGCACATATCTTTTGGCATCCGTGACGGCGGCTCTCACCCTCGTTTCTTGTACAGGGGGGGGCAAGTCACTGAATGACAATTATATGTGGTTCGACTGTGAAGCGAACTACTCCACACTCTCCCATCCTGACTCCATCCGTTTCTACCTTGAGAAGTGTCGCACTCTCGGCTTCGACAATGTGGTCGTCGATGTCAAGTCGATAATGGGCGAGGTTCTCTATGACAGTGAAATAGCGCCCTATATGGGCGACTGGGAGGGGGTCACCCGTCCGAGGGACTACGATATGACGGGTCATTTCATCCGCTTCGGACACGAACTCGGAATGCGGGTGTTCGCCTCCCTCAATGTCTTCGCCGGCGGCCACAACTTCTTCGACCGGGGCATCATCTATTCCGACAAAGCTGCTTGGCAGTCAATCTGTTATGAAAAAGGGGAGCTTGTCCCCATCTCTTCGATAAAGACCAACTACAACGGTATGCTGAACCCGTCGAATCCCGAGGTCCGGCGTTATCAGCTGGACATTCTCCGGGAGTTCGTCACGAAATACCCCGAAATTGACGGGCTCATCTTCGACCGCGTGCGCTACGACGGCATCACCGCCGACTTCAGCGACCTTTCACGGCGGCAGTTCGAGGAATATGCCGGAATCCGCGTGGAGAATTTCCCTGAAGACATACTCAGCTGGTACGACAGCGACGGGAAACTCCGTGACGGCTGGGTTCTCGGCCAGCTCGGCAAAAAATGGATTGAGTGGAGGGCCGGGGTCATCCGTGATTTCGTCGCGGAGGCGCACAGGGAGCTGAAGGCGATAAATCCGGATCTCATCATAGGCGACTACACCGGGGCGTGGTATCCGACCTACTGGCAGCTCGGGGTGAACTGGGCGAGCAGGAATTACGATCCGTGCAAAGTTCCGGAGTACCGCGAATGGGCGGGCGAGAATTATCACGAAACCGGCTACGCCGAGCTTCTTGACATATATATGACCGGCCTGTACTATTCGCTTATCACCAAAGACGATGTGGACAGAGCCACGGGCGTTGTCGGTCAGCGCAGCGAGGCCGGAATGGACAACAGCCTGACCTACTGCTACAGCGTCGAGGGCGGTGCCGAACTCGCGAAGGAGGTCACCATGGGTGTCGTCCCGGTGGTGGGGTCAATCTATGTCGAGCAGTATCTCGGGGATTTCGGCAAGTTCCGACCGGCGGTGGAACAGGCTCTCAAGAGCACCGGCGGCGTGATGATTTTCGACATCGTGCACCTGAACAGGCATCATCTCTGGGATGAGCTCGCGGAGGCGATGGGCCATAGCAGCAGATAATCACAGATAACCATAAATTATGAAACCAGATTTTCATATCTTGTCAAAACGACTGGCTGCGGTTCTTCTGACCGCGGCACTGTTCCTTTCGGCCGGGACGGCTCTTCTGCACGCGCAGACGGCCACGGTCAAGGGCAGGGTCACCGACCCTTCCGGGCATCCGGTTGCGGGTGTGACGGTGATGATTCCAGGCACGACCGTAGGCACTATGACCGATATGGACGGCCAGTACAGCATTCCGGTGAAAGCCGGTGACACTATCGAGTTCTCCTGCCTCGGAATGGCGACCCAGACCCGCAAGTGCAACGGCAAGGCGGAAACGCTCAATGTCACGATGGAGGAGGACTCCCAGTTCATCGAAGAGACCATCGTCGTGGGCTACGGAACGCAGAAGAAGTCTTCGATGACCGCGGCAGTCTCCGCGATGAAGGGTGACGAACTGATGAAAGCCCCTGCGACCAATGTTTCACAGGTGCTTGCCGGAAAGCTTCCGGGCATCTCCTCCGTGCAGGAGTCCGGACAGCCGGGAGCCGACCAGGCTTCTCTCCGCATCAGAGGCTCGATTTATGCCGTGTCATATGTCGTTGACGGTTTCCCTGTGAGCGACATCAACGACATCGACCCCGCAGACATCGAGAGCATATCCGTGCTCAAGGACGGCGCTTCGGCTGCGGTCTACGGTCTTACGAGCGCCGGCGGCGTGATCATCGTGACCACCAAGCGCGGCCAGCAGGGCAAGACCAAAATCAGCTACAACGCCTCCCTCGGAGCCTCCGTCAACGCCAACTTCCCGAAGTTCATGAACGGCCCGCAGTTCGCCTACTACTACAATGTGGCGCAGATGATGGACCAGCTCGCCTCCGGAGCCATCTCCTCCACTGAGGACTACAGCCCTTATTTCACGAAGCATCAGGTCGAACTGATGCTCAACGGAGACCCGACCGACGGCTGGGACAACGTGAACTACATCGACGAGGTCTATGGCACCGGCTTCAACCAGAAGCACAGCGTCACCGTCCAGGGCGGAAACGAAAAGACACGCTGGTTCACCTCCCTCGGCTATATGGGGCAGAAGGGAAACATCGACAATTTCAGCTACAGGCGCTATAATCTCCGCACCAACGTCGAGTCCGACTTCGCGAAGAATTTCCATTTCTCGCTCGGCGTGTCCGGAGTAATCGGCGAACAGTCAGCTCCTTACTACTCCGCCGGAGCGGGCGACAGCTCGGTTTACGGCAGCAGCAGCGAGAGCGGCTGGCTTTCAATCGCCAACCAGACCATACAGATGCATCCGTATCTTCCGCGCACCTACAACGGACTTTACACCGCATCCACGAAGAAGAACACCTCTCTTCCGCAGTCTCCGCTCGCGGCTCTCTACGAGTCCGGCAACAGCGGCACGAACACTATGGATCTGACAGCGAACCTGTCCCTTTCCTATGACGCTCCGTTCCTCGAAGGTCTCCAGTTCAAGGTTTCAGGCTCTTATGAGGGCTACACCTCCCGCTACAAGAGCCTCTACACCCCATATTATCTGATGTCGAATTCCTACGACAGTGCGGCCGGGGCTTGGACTTGGAATAAGGTGACCTCGCCGAACGGTGACGGTTCGGGCAACACCCTTCAGGAGAGCGGCTACTGGTCACGCCGCATCACCGGTCAGGCCGGAATCAACTTCGCCCGTTCCTTCGGAAGACACAATGTCGACGCTCTCGCGCTCGTGGAAATCCGCGACTGGGAATCCAACGGCCTCGGCGCGGCGGCGAAGAATCTGACTTTCGCGTCGCTTCCGGAACTGAGCTACGGTACTCAGACCGAAGGTTCGGTCTATGGCAGCAGCAACGCCACCCGTTCCGCCGGCTATGTCTTCCGCGCACGCTATAATTACGATGAGAAATACCTCGCCGAGTTTTCCGGCCGCTATGACGGTTCCTACAAGTTCGCCGGTATGAGCAAGACCCGCTGGGGCTTCTTCCCTTCGGCATCCGTGGGCTGGAATATGGCGAAGGAAAGCTGGTTCGAGAACGCACCGTATCTCGACGAGCTGAAGCTCCGCGCCTCGGTGGGACTTCTCGGAACTGACAATGTCAGCCCTTACGCCTACCTGAGCACCTATTCCCGCGACAGCGACATTATTTACCCTCTGTCCGGCGGTACTTCGGTCAGTCCGGCCTACTACACCTCGGTCGTGGCCAATCCGGACCTTTCCTGGGAGAAGACCCTCTCCTACAATGTCGGAGTCGACCTCGACATGTGGGGCGGCAAGCTCGGCGCCGAGGTGGACGCGTTCTACAACTACACCTACGACATTCTCACGGCCCAGGGATCGAACTTCTCCCCTTCGATGGGAGGCTACTATCCGTCCTATGTGAACAACAACGCGATAGACACCCGGGGTATCGACATAATGCTCTCGCACAAGAACACCGTGACGCTTGCCGGCAGCCCGTTCTACTACGGAATCTCCGCCAGCCTCACCTACGCCAAGACCCGCTGGATCATCTATCAGGACCAGCCGAACATCCCGGAATACCAGAAGGTCACCGGCACCGACTACGGCTCCATAATGGCGTGGATCGCGGACGGACTCTACCGCAGCGAAGAGGAGATTGACAACTCCGCCTGGTACGGCACACGGCCTTGTGTGGGAGACATCAAGTATGTCGACCTCAACGGAGACGGCAAGATTGACTCCGACGACCGCGCCCGCGTCGGCCGCACGAACCGTCCGCAGCTCACCTACGGACTCAACCTGAATCTCGCGTGGTACGGCTTCGACCTCAGCGCGCAGTTCACCGGCGGAGCGCTCTTCGACGTGAGCCTCACAGGAACATACTACAACGGCTACGACGACAACACCGTCTGGACGCAGACTTTCAAGGAGAACGCCAACTCTCCGCTCTACCTCGTGGAGAACGCCTACAGCGTCTATAACCCGGACGGCACCTTCCCTCGTCTGACTCTCGGAGCCACCGGACACGGCGGAGACAACGGACTCGGCTCGACATTCTGGCTCAGGGACGGAAAATACATCCGTCTCAAGACAGCGCAGCTGGGCTACACCTTCCCGAAGAAATGGATGGAAAGGCTCAAGATTGACACTCTCAGGCTTTTCGTCGAGGGGCAGAACCTCTTCACCATCGACGGTCTTCCCGAGGGAATCGACCCGGAGTCTCCGAGCACAAACAACGGCTACTACCCTCAGCAGCGTCTGATTATGGGCGGCCTGACATTAACTTTCTAAAAGGAGGAAACGGATATGAAAAACATACTTACCAAAGCTTGTGCGGTTTCCGGAGCGGTTCTCGGTCTGTTCTCCTGCACGAAAGTGCTTGATATGACTCCGACAGACAGAGTCTCGGAGAAGGTGATGTGGGAAAGCACGGCGAACGCCGAATGGGCTGTCAATTCCATATATTCCTACACTTACAGCATTCTGGCGAATCAGTCCGTCGTCGGGCTCACGGAGGCTCTGACTGACATTATGAAATACGGTTCCTACAACTACAACTCCCTCTGCTTCATACCGAGCGAATTCGCCTACGGGGACGCGACCACCATCACCGCCACCTACGTCGACGCCTATATGGGCTACTGGGAGTCCCGCTACAATATGGTGCGCCGCACCAACGAGGCTCTGAACAATCTCCACAAATACGGGCAGATGTCCGACGGAGACAAGGCGCGTCTCGAGGGTGAACTGAGGTTTATGCGCGCCTACATCTACTTCGACCTCGTAAAGCGTTACAAGGACATAATCATATATGATGAGGATCTTTCGGCAATCAGCACCGACCGGGCGCTGAACACCGAGGAGGAAGCCTGGGATTTCATTCAGAACGATCTCAACTATGCCGCGGCGAATCTTCCGGCCAAGGCTTCCGCCAACGGACGTCTGAACTGCGGGATGGCTTATGCGTTCCTTACGAGGGCTATGCTCTACGCGCAGCGGTACGACGCCGTGATTGCGGCTGCGGAAGAGGTGGAGAAACTCGGCTACACACTGGAGAAGGAATATTCAGACTCCTACTCCAAATCCATCGCGGACGGCAATGTGGAGGCCATACTCCAGTATCAGTTCAGCCGCGCAGACGACATCACCCACTCCTTCGACTACTACTACACTCCGGGCGGGGACTTCACCCTCAACGGAGCTTCGGGCGGCGGCTACGGCACTCCGACCCAGGAACTTGTCGAGTCCTACGAGAAGGCGACCGGCGGCAAGCCGGACTGGACTCCGTGGCACGGTACCGACGTGACCGACACGCCTCCTTACGCATCCCTCGAACCGCGTTTCCACGCCACGGTGCTCTATAACGGGGCGGAGTGGAAGGAGCGCACCATCGAGAGCTTCGTCGGCGGGGCGGACGGCTTCTGCGAATGGAATGTGGAACCCGAGCCTAAGGGGCGCTCCACGACAGGATACTATCTGCGCAAGATTGTGGACGAAGACCACGACGTGATAAAGTACTCTTCAGGAACCCAGCCGATGACCGTAATCCGCTACGCCGAGGTGATTCTCAACAAGGCCGAGGCTCTCTACAGAAATGGCAAGGAGTCTGATGCCAACGACCTCGTGAACGACATCCGTGACCGAGTCGGTCTTCCGGGACTGACCGTCGAGGGAGATGACCTGATGGCGGCAATCCGTCAGGAACGCAAGGTCGAGTTCGCCTTCGAGGGTCTGTGGTACTGGGATCTGCGCCGCTGGGGCATAGCCCACGAAGCCTATCCTACGGGTCTCACCGGCTATCAGGTGCACGGACTCAAAATCACGAAGGCGGATGACGGCAGCTTCAGCTACAGCTATGTCAGCGTAGATGACCGCGACCGCAATTTCCTTCAGAAACTCTACCGTTTCCCTCTCCCGGCCGGCGAGCTCAACAACAACGGAGCGATTGACGGACAGTTCCCGGAGTGGAGATAGGCTGCGACGCTGTTTTTCCATTTCCTGTTGAATGACAAAACGAAAAAAGATGAAAAGGATATTTTCTTATATGATGGCGGGCGGCATCCTTCTTGCCGCCGCAGCCTGCCAGAAACCGCATTATGTCCTGCCCACCGCAGAGCGTGACGGCTTCACGAGCCTCAGCGCCTACATCACTTCCGGGCAGTACAACGGCAGCGAACTCGCGAAACTGGCCGTGACTGACGAGATGATTGCGGACGGGCGGCTTGAGATAAAGATTCCGTACTACTATCCGGAAACTTCCGACGACGCGACCACGAAATACCTCTCCGAGGTCAGGATGAAGGCCGAACTCGGCAAGAACTGCTACCTTTCCCCGTCGCTGACCCTGCTCGATCTCAATCTCGACAACGAATTCACCTACACCGACGCGCAGGGCAGACAATGGCCTATTGTGATTACGGGAAAGAGGACGAAATCCGACGACGCCACTCTGATTTCCTTCAGTCTCACCGGTCTGTTCGACGGATTCGTGGACAACGATGCCCGCAAGATATACCTCTACACGGTGGATGACCTTTCCTCCTGCACTGCGGAGGCCGAAGCTTCGGCGCACGCTTCCGTAAAGACAGACCTCGAAATCGCGCGGAACTACAATGAGCCGCAGGAAATCGTGATTGTCGCGCACAGCGGGAAGGAATACACCTACACCACGGAAAAGGCAATCCCGACGAAGATTCGTTCCGGCTTCAATACAACTTCTCTGAAGCATCTGTTCAGCTTCGATCCGAAGTCCCGTCTCGGAACTCCGGACTATCTGACTGCGGGTCTGAATCCGTCCCTCGCTTCGACAGGGGGCTATCTTGTCGTATGTATGGGCGACGGCAGCACGCCGTTCTATGTGCACGGGACGACCGGCGCGAAACTCGGTGAAATCGTCCTCGGAAGCGCGACTCCGGGAAGCATCACCAACGACGAGGCAGGCAACCTGCTCATCTGCAATTCTCTGCTCGCCGACCCTTACAAGGGCAAGCTTCAGATTTACAGGACTTCTTCAGTGACTTCCGCTCCGACGCTCTTCTATGAGTACGACAATCAGACGGGTCTGCCGCTCGGCGCTCATATGAAAGTCAGCGGAGATATCGACGGCGATGCCGTCATAACCTTCCCTTACGGAGGTGTTTCGGGAATCACGTCGGCTTCGCAGTTCCTCTCGATTACGGTCAAGTCCGGTGTCGTGACGGATGCACAGGTTTCTGACGTGGCGGGTCTCGGACTCTCCTGGGGAACATTCTCGACCGGTTCCGCCGGTGTTGTTCCGGCATCTTCAGACCCTGCGGACGGCTATTTCCTCGCCTACTATTCCGCCAACACGGTCAACTACCTCGCATCATCTCCGCTTGCCATCGCGAAGTCGATGCCGACGACGAACGGCAACTCCTGGGCGTGGAACGTGAACACGATGGACTGCAAGCTCTACAACAACGTCAATTATCTCGCGCTGCTTGTCCTCGGACATTTCCCGGCATGGGGAGGTCAGCCTTACCTGTATGTCTATAATGTAAACGACAAGAACACTCTCACCGGCGAGTTCACCTCGTCCGACGCTCTGGTCCTCTCGTATTCCGATTTCACGACGGCCAACGGCGTGAATGCTGATGAAACGGTGTCTTCAGGAGACGTCGTAATCGCCCAGTCGGCGGACGGCTTCAAGATTTTCCTCTACTATTACGACCAGTACTGCGGCGTAATCGGAGGATTCAGCGCGGACTGCATCAAGAGGTGATTTTTCGGGAATTAACGGTTGCGATTTATGAGAATCAACAGATATTTCACGGTTGCCGCGGCGTCAGTCCTGCTTCTGACGCTCGGCACCTCGTCCCTCTCCTGTACGAAGGCGGAGACGGGATACAAATGGCAGGACGAATGGAACGAGCCTGAACCGGATCCGGAACTTCCGGTGCTTCCGGACGAGCCTCTCTCCGCTCTCGCCGACCCGGCCTCAATAGGCTGGGAGGATGTGACTGCGGACTACAAAGTCGGGGCGGACATCAAAGTTTACCGTTTCACCGATGAGTTCTTCGGCCGTCCTGCGATAGCCTACATCGCGGTGGCGGAGGCTTCAAAGGCCGGCTTCAGCATCTGGAGCATAAACGATCCTGAACTCAACGGAACATCCGACTCCTTCCGCACCCCTTCCAAGGTTTATGAAAGCACGGATGCTGACGTGATTGTCAACGGAGGCTTTTTCTACGCTTCCTCGGGAAAGAACTACAGCGCATCCGTCGCAGTCAGCGAGGGTGTCCGTCTCGGCGTGAACATCAACTACGCCTCCGAAGATTGGGAGACGATATACTATCCGACACGTGCCGCTTTCATCGAGCACGCTGACGGGTCTTTCGAGTCCTGCTGGACCTATTACACTTCTTCCGGCGCTCACTACACCTACCAGACTCCGGCTCCTAATTCGTGGAAGAAAAAACCTGAAAAGGTTCCTTCAGCGACCTATCCTGAGACTGCAGTCGAGTTTGAGGCGAAGAACGCCATCGGCGGAGGCCCGGTGCTTCTGAAAAACTCGGAGATTGTGGACTCCTATGTCGAGGAACTCTTTGACGGGGCGGCCGGCATCGGTCCTGACATCTATGCTCCGAGAACTGCGGTGGGCATATCCTCCGACTCCAAACTCGTGCTCTTCGTCTGCGAAGGACGGCAGATGACCGAGGGTGTGACCGGACTCACGACGGAAGAGGTGGCGAAGGTGCTCTACAGCCTCGGCTGCAAGGATGCAATCAATCTCGACGGCGGTGGCTCGTCCTGCATGCTCATCGGCGGAAGGGAGACCATCAAGGTATCCGATGGCAGTCAGAGGGCGGTGGCAAGCTGCGTGATGTTCAAGTGATTCTGCCTTAGAACCGATTGATGCTCAGTATGAAGATTAAATTCAATATGCTTTTCGCCGCCTTGGCTCTTGCCTGCTTCATCGCCGGAGGGAGTGTCGTGGGCGGCTGCTCGAAACCGGAATCGGGATTCAAATGGCAGGACGAATGGAACGAGCCCGAACCCGAACCGGAGCCGGACCCGGACCCCGAACCTGAACCGGAGCCGGAAATCACGGGCAAGCCGAGACTTGTATGGATTGACGCCGCGGCGAATTTCAAGGACTACGCCAACGATGCCTCGAAGATTGCCGAGGATGTGAAGCGCATCGCCGAGACAGGTTTCACCCACATCGCCGTGGACGTGCGTCCTACGACGACCGGAGTGCTCTTCTCATCTTCGACCGAGCACGCTCTCGACAAGGTGGACGCATGGGTGAACGGCGGCTACAAGTGGCTGTACCGCACGGAGACTTTCGACTATCTCAAGACTTTCATCGACGAGGGTCACAAGAACGGGCTGAAGGTTTTCGCGACGATGAACACTTTCGTCGGCGGCTACCTCTGCCCTTACGGTCTCGGACACGACGGGCTGCTCTACCGCAAGCCTGAACTCAAGTCCTGGGCGACCGTCATCAACGCCTCCTCCGGTCTTGTGAACACCATGGATCTGCAGGATGACGGGGAGGACTACGGGGCCAAGTTCCTCTGCCCGACCAACGACGAGGTCCAGGAGTATGTCCTCAAACTCATAGGTGAGATTGCGGCCTACGATGTGGACGGAATCATACTCGACCGCTGCCGCTACGATGACTACAGCCTTCAGAGCGACTTTTCCGAGACATCCCGCAGCAAGTTCGAGGAATATTACGGTAAGAAAGTCACGAACTGGCCTTCCGACATCTTCTCCGCAGGGGAGGACGAACTCGGGTGGAGTGTGTCCGACATCCAGAAATCCTGGCTCGCGTTCCGCGCCAAGACCATCCACGACTTCATCGTGAAGGCCTCAGCCAAAGTGCACTCCGTCAACCCGGACTGCAAGTTCGGGGCTTATGTCGGAGCGTGGTATTCGAGCTACTACTATTCCGGAGTCAATTGGGCGAGTCCGAAGTACGACCCCAAGGCGGACGGCTACAGGTGGGCTTCCTCGGACTACAAGGACTACGGCTATGCCGACCACTGCGACATTATGCTCATCGGAGCCTATGCCGGCACGGACAGCATCTGGGGCACGTCTGAATGGACAATGCAGGGTTTCTGCCAGAGGGCGGGCAAACTCTTCAAGGGTGACGTGCCTTACTACGGCGGTCCTGACATCGGCAATTCCTCGGGATTCGAGAAAGGAGGACAGGGTGCGCTGATGCCTGATATTGTCGACGCCTGCATCAATGCATCAGACGGTTTCTTCGTCTTCGACCTCTGCCACATAAAGATGTACGACTATTGGAGCAGCTTCAAAACTGCCATAGACCAATATCTTGAAACTGTAAATTAAGTATTAACCAACACTAAATCAAAACATTATGAAACGAATTCTATTATTCGCAACGGTTGCGGCCCTCGCTCTCGTATCTTGCAAGAAAGAGGAGACGGTCACGCCTGAAATCAAGGCAAATCAGACCGAGTACACGCTTCCGCTTGGAGGCACTGAAGAGACGACATTCTATGTCGAATTCACCACCAATGTGGAT
>CAVEDD010000025.1:0-2086 GCA_963614515.1 Treponemataceae bacterium
GACGGCAAGACTCCGCAATTTAGGAAATTTTTCTCACACCGCAATGAAAAACAACTGATTTTTATACGAGTTGCCGTTTCACTGGATAGTAATCGGGGAGTTTGAGCCTGTTTTCAATACTCCTCCTCATTAAAGAAGAAATCGTCCTTGGTCGGGTAGTCCGGCCATATGTCCTCTATGCTTTCGTAGATCTCGCCGTCGTCTTCGAGTTCTTCCAGGTTCTCGATGACTTCGAGAGGAGCGCCGGAGCGTGACGCATAGTCAATCAGCTCGTCCTTGGTAGCCGGCCACGGAGCGTCCTCCAGTCTGTATGCCAGTTCAAGTGTCCAATACATAGTTAAGATATGTTTAAATGGTTAATAATCAATAAATAAAATTATATGTCCCTTTTGGGGGCGGCAAATATATACAAAAAATGGATAAGTTGATATTCTTTTTTGTTTAATTTTGCAGCGGTGCGCGGCACGGCCGGATGCCTACGGCAAAAACGATTCCATTCCGGCTGAACGCGGCCTTTTGACAGAAATGATTATGGCATACAGGCAGGAAGAGACATATGACCCGGAGGTGACCGGCGCGATTGCGGAGCATTACCTGGAGATTCTTCGTCTGCTCGGCGAAGACACCGCACGCGAAGGGCTGCTGAAAACCCCCGAGAGGGTCGCCAAGGCGATGCAGTTCCTCACGAAAGGGAACGGAGAGGACGGAGCGGAAATCCTTAGGAGCGCGATGTTCGAGGAGGAGTACAGCCAGATGGTTCTCGTCAAGGACATCGAACTCTACTCAACCTGCGAGCACCATCTGATGCCGTTCATCGGAAAGGCTCACGTGGCCTACATCCCGAACGGCCGCATCACCGGCCTGAGCAAGATCGCCCGCGTCGTCGAATGTTACGCCCGCAGGCTTCAGGTGCAGGAACGGCTTACGGTGCAGATACGCGACTGCATCCAGGAGACCCTGAAGCCGCTCGGAGTGGCCGTGGTCATCGAGGCCTCGCACAGCTGCATGTCACTGCGCGGAGTCCAGAAAGCCAACGCCGTCACCGTCACATCAGCATTTTCGGGCGCATTCCTCAACTCGGAACGCACCCGAAACGAATTTCTCAATCTCATCCGCTGAAAAAGTTCCGGAACCGCCCGGCCATTACAGCACGGACGGCTGCAGACGGGAAATCACAGAAGCCTGTAGCTTCTGGAGATGAACTCCGCCAGTTTCCTGCCCTTGAGCAGTCCGCCGCCGAGCAGAGCGAGGTCGGTAATCTGCTTTGCCTTCTCACCCCTCGCGGCCTTGGCCTCGTCGGTCGATGCATCGGTGCTGCGGAGAGCCTCAACCAGAGGATTGTCAAGATTGACGGTCAGATTGTAGGACTCCGGCATCGAACCGTAGAAATTCAGACCGCCGCCGAGCTTTGACATATCGCGGTAGCGCCGCATGAACTCGGACTGGGTGATGAGCACCGGAGCCGCGTCCCTGCCGAGATTGTCCGCCTCTATGTTCCACTCCATCTCTGAAGGGAGACCGGCCTTGAAAATCTCGTCCAGGGCTTTCTTTTCATCCTCGGAGAGTTCAGGCTTCTTCCTGTCCTCCTTGACGATAAGATTGTCAACGCTGTCGGAGTCCACCCGGGCGAACTTCACGTTCTCGAGCCTGGTCTCCAGCATATTCACGAAATAGGAGTCCAGATGGCAGTCGAGCAGCAGCACGTCATAGCCCCTGTTCTTCGCAGCCTCGATGTAGGAATATTGGGACTGGGTGTCAGTGGCGTAGAGCATCACGAGTTTCTTGTCCTTGTCCGTCTGTTCCGCCTCGACGGCCTTGCGGTAGTCGTCGATGCTGAAATACTTGCCGTCCGTGTTCTTCAGCAGGCAGAACTTGAGCGCCCTCTCGCAGAACTTCTCGTCCGAAATCATTCCATATTCGATGAAAATCTTCACGTTGTCCCACTTCTCCTCGAAAGACTGCCTCTCGTTTTTGAAGATCTCCTCGAGACGGTCGGCCACCTTCTTGGTGATGTAGCCGGAAATCTTCTTCACATTCGCATCGGACTGGAGGTAACTTCTTGACACGTTCAGCGGAATGTCCGGAG